>CAKQFW010000056.1 GCA_934230965.1 uncultured Prevotella sp. | reverse complement strand
CTTCATCTGTTCGTAAGCCAACTTTATACATTGCGCTCTGATGGCGTAAGGCGTCTTGGGGTCGGCAAGACGATTGAGACAGAAATCAACAAAATCGGTACGGATACTATCTTCTGTAAACGGCTGACGCAGAAGCAAGCAAAGCAAAAGACGAAGATGGGTAACATTATGCTCTGTCATACAGCGATTTATCATAGCATCGTGCTTAGCATAAAGCCACCTATTATCGGCCGAAGAGAAATAGGTAAAAACCCATAGTGCATTGACTGACACACGGCGGTCGGCATCCATTGTCAGTTGGTATAATTCTTCCTTAAAGCTATCATTTTGCTCGCCCTGTGTAAGGGCACATATTTCTTTTATCTCGTCTTGCGAAAGACGATGGCTAAGTTGAGGTTTCATCATTTATTCTTATAACACTCGTTTCTACATTGAAACACTATCTTGCTTGATCCACAAGCATTATTTTAGCGCAAATCTACAACAATAAATTCACACAGCAAAATATAAAAGCATAAATTCTGTTACGTTGACCCGAGCAAATATTAAGATTATAATTTTATAAAATGTGGATACAAAAAACCACCAACGGTTCTTTTAGGAAAGCCCAAAAGAAGGTTGGTGGGAAATACAAGTGAAATTAATATAGAGAAGTCTGAATTATTAGAAATATTTTTCTTGATATAACGTCACAGCCTCGATTGTACCATTTTCGCCATGCAATGATACTTTGTCTTCACACTCTAGCCATCCAAGTGAAAGTAATACTTGAGACTTGGTAAGTTTTGTAACATTCAACAACTCATCGAAAGTAACTCTTCCATTTCTTGCTGCTATTGTCTGCCAGATAACACCAGCATTTTTTCCTATTTCGTATTTCATAATTTTTTTTTTTAATGATTTATTTTATATATCATTTTGCGATTATCAGCCAACGATAGTCGCTTCACAATAGCTTTTAAACGTAAACCATACATTATACATGCCAAAGTGGCATAAACCAAGACTTGACACCAAAGGCCAATATATTCATTCCGAATATCGGCAATAGTAGCACCCATACCCATAATTCGCAAGTAACCATTCATACCGAAGGTTGAAGGGAAGAACCACGATATACACTTCCAAAACAAAGGAATATCAGACCCTGGCCATGAGATGCCCGACAAAAAGAGCAACGGTACAGATAGAAAAACGAACAGCATGATGCAGTCCTCTCTTCGATAAACTAGTACTGACAACACCATCGCCATAAAGACACATGCAAGAATATACGGTATGATAAACCGTAAGAACACCCAATAGTCGCCAAGGTTAGGCAATCCGAACCAATGAGTAACAGCTGTGTACATATATATTGCCATAAACAGATAAAGCACAAAATAGAACAAGGCCTTACCCATTACAATATCAAAAGGCCGCCTGTACCATTTACGTTTTGGCAACATATTTGCAAGACATTTTTCGCATTGATTACCCATAGACATACCTATGCCAAGAAACAACGTTTGCTGAATGATAAGCATCAGCACTGGCGGGATGAGGAAAGCCGCAAAGCCGCTTTGTGGATTATATAGACTAACATAGTCATACTCTATCGGCATACGCGATATTTCTTCATTTTCTCGAGTTGAGGGATGCAGATATTTCTCAACCTTAATATCACGATTCATATCTAATGATACGTTGTTAGCAGCAAGTAAAAGAGCCTTGTAGTATAACAGTGAACTCATGTTACAATACAGCCCTATCGTGGTTTGTTCGCCACGCCAAATATCGTGATTAAACGTCTTGGGTATGCGCACCACACCATATATTTTGCTTTCCTTCAACAATTGTCGAGCCTCAGCCACATCATTGCAGTGTGCTACCAGCCGAGCGTCGGGGGTGGCATCCATCTTGCGTATAAATTCACGACTTATTTGGCTGTTACAGTCATCAATCACAGCAAAGGGCACATCTCGCACCACCTCGTTAGTGTATACATACGAATAAAGCAAAGGGTAGCATAGTGGCACGAATATGATGAAAATCAATATGCCTTTGTCGCGCATGATTTCATTCATCTCCGTCATCCATATTTGAATAATGTTTATAAGCGTTCTTTTCATTATGGAATATATTTATGGTTAAGAAACAGGCTGTGATAGTGACGCAAAGTGAGCAACGGTAACAATGCGAATATAATCATTGCAAGCAAGCTTTGCCAAGCGTATACGATGTTGTATCCATTAAGAGCCTGATTTACATATAATAAATAATAGTGACGCAAGGGGAAGATAACGGCCAGTTTTTGCAATATGCCATCCATTGCGGTCACAGGAAATGTAAAACCAGCTAACGAGAACGACAAGATGCCCCAGAGCGAGCAAAGACACATTGACAGTCGCATTTGTCCACATATTCCGAAAATGAAGGTAGCAAGCCCTTGTGCGCCCAACACTGTAAGCATACCTATTAGTATCATTGGCAATAGGCCACTGTTACAAGGAAACTGTAGATAGCGATAAAAGCATACAGCATACAATATAGCAATAAGCCAAAAAACCAATGTTTGTGGCAATAATTTTCCTACGATGGCTGTAAGTGACGATTTGCCCGACATTCGATAGAGCACAAGCTGCGAATTACGTTTCCACTCTATTCCGATGGTGTATGCCGCCGACAACATAACCAGCAGAATGAAAATGCCTGGTATAAGCATATTATTGAGATAGACCGAATAGTCGAGGTACGGATTGTTAAGCGGATGCGTTTCTATCTTTATGGGTTGTATTACCCCCATGGCCTGCCGCTCGGTTAAGCCATGTGCATAGAGTGTCTCTCGCGTCAATGCAAGTCCAGTCAATTCAGAAGCGTAACGCATATCACGCATCAACAGGTTACCTGGCACATAATAGCACTCGTTAGTATAAAACGATATTAGTGGTTGTCGGCTTGCAAGAGCCTTCTCTGTCGTTTTCTTTGGCAGATAAAAAAAACCATATATTTCGCCCCGTTGCATAGCTTTTCTTGCCTCACCAAAAGAGGTATAATGATGTACTAAATTCACTTCCTCCATCGAACCAAGTATCCGGGTAATCGTATGCGTAATGTGCGTATTATCCTCGTCTACAATTGCTGCAGGCAACTTTGTAGGCAAGCCTTTACTCATCAGGGTAGTTAAAAAGACGAGACAGAGCAGTGGCGCAATGATCATACAGAAGAGAAAGAGCGGACGATGCGAATACATCTTCAATTCTCTTCTGCCTATCATGGCAATTCTTCTGATAATCTTGCTTATCATGTTCATAATTATATATACTTTTTATTTTCTTTTATTTTTCATCCTTTACTGATGCGTTTTTTTAAGTACTGCCGACATACCAGACATGATACCGTTCACAGGTTGCAGCGGGTGAGCTTGCACTTCAAACGTCTTCAAATCAAGGTCATCAAGCGCCTTTGTTGCTTTCCATACAGCAAAAGAGCCCACATCTTTCATCAGAGTAATACGCACTGGTATCGTTTTATCAACGGCTGGCACATACACCTCGGCATGAGTACCGATAGAGTAACCTTTTAATTTGTCTTCACGAATATTGAATGTAAACCACACATCACTCACTACCGATACATTCATAATAGGAGCACCAGTGCCAACAAGTTCGCCAACCTCAGGGAATATTTCTGTCACTTGCCCATCAACAGTAGCCGTCAGAACAGTTTCCTTTATATACGAATTCACCTCTGCTATAGCACCTTTGGCGCGCTCGGTCTGAGCCTGTGCTGCGTTTTTCTCTTCTTTTCGTGCGCCATTTATTGCCATGTCATATTTTGCCTTAGCGGCTTTTTCTGTTGCTATAGCAGCATCATATTGAGCCTTTACCTCATCTCGTTTCTGCTCAGCCATTACACCATTTTCAAACAGACGTTGCACCCGATTGAAGGTTTTCTCTGCCACCTCAACGGCAGCTTTCGATTTCTGCCACATTTCATAAGCAGCCTGAATATCTTCTTTGCGTGCGCCATTGTAGGCTTTCTCTTCCATTGCTTTTGCAGCATTATAAGCAGCATTTGCTTGCGAAAGTTTTGCCTCTACATCAGGTGCCTCAAGCACAACAAGCGTATCGCCCTTATGTACATAGTCGCCCTCCTTAACCTTTATTTCCAATACACGAGCTGGTACTTTTGAGGAAAGGCGATAGTCGGTTGTCTCGGCCTGTCCTTCAAGTGTTTCTTCCCTATCGGTACGAAACAGTCCTACTGTGATAACTACTACTATCACGGCAATAAGAACCAATGCCATTGCCAGTATGTTGGTAAATATTCTATTCTTTTTCATTTGTATCAATTTTCTAATTAAACTATTTACTGAAGTTTCGCAAGTTTTCCGCTCGGCTTTGCCGCTTGCATAAGCAAGAACTTGCTGTCAGTAAACGAGTTGACGAGTAGACAAGCTGCTACCCATACTTATCAAAGTTGTTATAAAAGGTTTGAGTTGTAAAGGCAAACAGCTCGTCAACTTGTTCGCTCGGCTTTGCCGCTTGCCTAAGCAAGAACTAACAGCATGGCAAAGGCATGCGAAACTTAAACTATTTATATAAGAGAAATGTATTTTTATATTTGAGTATTTATTGTGCCAATGGCTTTATTCAGATAAAGATTAGCGAGACGAATATCCACTTGAGCGTTTACCCATTCCGACTTTGCCTTTAACCATGCAGTCTGCGCCTCCATTACATTGCTTAAGGTGATTACGCCTTCTTTCATCCCATGATTGGCATAACGTAGGTTTTCTTCAGCCTCTTCAACACTTCTTATGGTCGTTTGGTATCGTTCCATACTTTCTTGCAACTTCTGGCGACATTGATTTACCTGTAACTCTATTTTTTCTTTTACCTCTGCCGTCTCATATTTGTGCATAAAAGCCTCTGCCTTAGCAGCCTTCACCTTATAGTTGCGATCGCCCCAGGTAAGTATAGGGACATTAAGCGTTACTCCGATATTCCACATTCCTTTCATTTTACGTTCAAAACTATTAAACACTGAGGGGTTACTGGCCACATAACCTCCCATCAATGCCAGTTTGGGAAGATATTCGGCTCGAGCCAGCTTTATCTTCTCATCAAAAATTTTGTTCTGAAGTTGTAGCGTTTGCAATTCCTTGCGATTGCTTTCAGCTTGCTGCACAAGACTGTGTGCTGTTGATGCAACGTTGTTCGTATCTACATCGCTTTCATCAGTTGATGACATCACGTCTATGTCATCATCAACCTCTAATGGTTCGTCCATATCAAGTCCGCATATACGACAAAGGTTCATACGCGACAGTTCAATGCCATTATCAACTTGAATGAGGGCAACGCCAGCTTCGTTCACTTTCACCTTCACACTAAGAAGGTCAGCCTTGGTAGCCATGCCTTCTTTTACCAGTTGTTCAACGTCGCTTTCTAATTTATCAACTAATGCCTTATAGCCTTCGGCTAGTTGTTTCCGGCTATGCAGTGCAACCAGTTTCCAGTATGCCTCATCTACTTCTACAATAATATCTTGCAATATTTTATCATACATTGTACCTGCAGCTTGTTCTGCATATTGTGTTATTTTGTTATATGCTCTAATTTTACCTCCCATATATATAGGCTGTGTGAGCATAACCGACACTACACCTGCACTTCGTGTGTCGGTATGTAAAGCATCTACAAGGCCTTCTCCCATCGCATTGAGTTGAGAGCTCATAGGTGCAAGATTTGGAACCATTACAGACAGATCTGTTCCGATATTTGTGAAGGTCTGCTTTTGTTCATTACTCAGCAAAGACACTTCACGACTTGTGTACAGATATGCTCCTGTAGCTGAAACCTTGGGCAAATAGTTTGTCGTTGCTGATTTATGCACATAATGTGCAGCATTTTTGCTCTGCCTTGCCATAAGAAGAGCCTTATTGTTGCTAACAGCCCTCACTCTTAATGAATCGAGCGACCAGTTTTTACCAATAGCATATGCATTGGCAAAAGCAAACATCATCAATCCAAACATTAATACTTTTTTCATCTTTTATAATTCTTACTTTCTATAAATTTTGCGACAAAATTACCACTATAGGAACACTTTCAGGTGTTCTAATAGGCACATTTAAAGCTCTATAATTGAACTTGTTCCATTATTGAACAATACTTTTGTCTTTTATGCTACTAATTTTGACACTTTATTACTATATTTGCCAACAAAAACAATCTTAATATGGTAGAAAAAGACAAAATAGGAACAACAGATATCACACAGTTGGTAAATACTGAATTTGTAAATTATGCTGACAGCGATGTGGTAATAGTTGACGATTTACGCAATTTTTCAAAGTTACAAACGATAAAAATTGATTTTTTGCTTATCATCATAGTAAAGTCGGGACGCGTGGCTATGAGGGTTGGAAAAGTGAATGAAACTGCCTCATGCAATGATATTAGAATATGCCAACCCAACGCCATTTTTAACGAGTGCTTGTTTAGTTTTGACTTCACGGCAAAAGCTGTATGCATATCAGCGCAAAACGCTCGTAAAATACTGCATATAAATGATGTTGTGGATATGTCTTTCTATTTAAAATACAAGCCCATCATTCATATTGACGAGCAGAGCATGAGCACATTCGAGAAATATCATGCCTTGCTATCTGAACAGTTATTGAAAGAGGACACTAAATATAAGAAGCAAATTATCGGCAGCATGGTTAATTCTTTCCTCTTCTGCCTACTGAGCATCATCGAACACAATAGTTCGCAACGAACATCACTGCATGTTTCAAGGGGGGCTTTGCTGTTCAAACAATTCATACAATTATTGTCTTCAATGGAAGTAAAGCCAAGAAATGTAGATTTCTATAGCAAAAAACTCTGTATAACACGAAAATATCTGTCTAATGTATGTAAAGTCAACAGCGGGAAGACGGCTTACGAATGGATTGTTGAATATTCAACAGAAGACATCAGCCGTCTACTGTCACATTCTGACCTTAGTATAAAAGAGATAGCCAACTATTTACAATTTCCTAATCTTTCATTTTTTGGAAAGTTTGTAAAAGCCCACCTTGGTTCCTCTCCTTCTCAATTTAGAAAAATGAAAGGCAAAAGCAATACCACCCAATCACAAGAAAGAGAGAACGTTTAAAAACAAACTATACTTCGGACAAAATGCCACTTCAAATATTTCGTACTACATTAATATGATATTATAGAGCAAGTAGATTTGTGCCTACAATCGTTATTATTCGTCTTATTATCGTAAAAAAAGTAAACGTGCATTTGCGTTTCTTTAATTTATGTTACCTTTGCATTACTGAGAAACACATATTAAAGATAACAAGAAACCAAATTCTCAATGATATGAAACATCTATTTATCACGCTTGCCATAATGGGCTTATGCACATGCACGGCAACGGCACAGAAAAAGGAGGCGGCGCCAAAGGCCATAACGCCGACGTTTACCGAGTGGCACGACCTACAGGTAAATGCAGTAAACCGTTTCCCGCTCCACGCTCATTTCTTCGCCTACGAGAACCGCGATGCAGCCTTAAAAGGCGACATGAAGAACAGCGACAACTATCTGTCGCTCAACGGGACATGGAAGTTTAATTGGGTAAAGAACGCCGACGAGCGCCCCACCAATTTCTTCTCTCCCACCCTCGACGATTCTGACTGGAAGACCATGCAGATACCCGCCAACTGGGAGCTGAACGGATATGGCGACCCCGAATATGTGAACATAGGCTTTGCCTGGCGCGGACACTTTAAAGACAACCCGCCACAGGTGCCCGTAAAAGATAACCATGTGGGCTCATATCGTCGCGTCATCAACCTACCCGCTACCTGGAATGGCCGACAGGTGATAGCCCATTTTGGCAGCGTAACCTCAAACATATATCTCTACGTAAACGGACAGTTTGCTGGCTATGCCGAAGACTCGAAGGTAGCGTCTGAATTTGACATTACCCCCTTCTTACATCCTGGAAAGAACCTCATCGCCTTTCAAACATTTCGCTGGTGCGACGGCTCGTACAGCGAAGACCAAGACTTCTGGCGTCTGAGTGGTGTAGCCCGCGATTGCTACCTCTATAGCCGCTCGACCAAAGCACACATCGACAACCTTCAGGCTACCCCCGACCTCGATGCACAATATTGCAACGGCCAGCTCAGCGTAAAGGTGAACATGAAGGGGTCGGCCGTCTTCCTCTTCGACCTTATCGACCCACAAGGCAAGCAGCTCACACGCAAAGCCATCAACGCATCAAAGGTAAAGAGCAAAAATGGTGGCCCCGCTGTGTTATCGCATACGCTGAAGTTTGACGTGCCTAACGCACAGAAGTGGACGGCCGAAACGCCAAACCTCTACACCCTTGTAGCCACTGTAAAACAGGGCGATAGAGAGGTAGAATCGATACCAGTAAAGGTAGGTTTCCGTAAGGTTGAAATTAAAAATGCGCAACTGCTCGTTAACGGACAGCCCGTGCTCATCAAAGGTGCCAACCGCCACGAGATGGATCCCGACAAGGGGTATGTAATGACACGCGAACGCATGATTGAAGACCTCACACTGATGAAACGCTTCAACATTAACGCCGTGCGCACATGCCATTACCCCGACGACCCTATGTGGTATGACCTGTGCGACCAGTATGGCATTTACTTGTGCGCCGAAGCAAACCAGGAGGGTCACGGCTTTCAGTATGACGACACGTCTGAAGCTAAAAAGCCACAGTTTGCTAAGCAAATATTAGAGCGTAACCAGCACAATGTGATGACCTATTTTAACCACCCCAGCATCATCTTCTGGTCGATGGGCAACGAGACGGTTGATGGCCCCAACTTCACAGCAGCATACAAGTGGATACGCCAAACCGACCCCTCACGCCCCATACATTGGGAGCGCGCTGGGTTGGGAGCCAACACCGACATTTTCTGCCCCATGTATTATTCGCACAAAGACTGCGAGAAATATGCCTCTGACCCCAACATCACTAAACCGCTGATACAGTGCGAGTATGCGCACGCTATGGGCAACTCGGGCGGCGGCTTTAAAGAGTATTGGGACTTGGTGCGCAAATATCCAAAATATCAAGGTGGCTTTATCTGGGACTTTGTTGACCAAGGTCTGCACGGAAAGGATGCCGAAGGAAGAGCCATCTATACTTATGGTGGCGACTATAACACCTACGACCCATCAGACAACAATTTCAACTGCAACGGCCTTGTTTCGCCCGACCGCGTGCCCAACCCGCACATGTATGAAACAGGATACTATAATCAGAACATCTCGACACAGCCCGTTAAACTTGCAAAGGGCATCATCAAGGTAACGAATGAAAACTTCTTCCGTCCGCTCGACTATGTTTCTTTGTCGTGGAGCATTATTGAAGACGGCATCGAGATAGCCAATGGCACCGAGGCCAACATTGATGTGAAGCCACAAGAAACCAAACAGATACAGTTGCCCTTCACCGTAAGCACAGCACAAGATGGTAAAGAGCGCCTCGTAAACATTGAATACCGACTGAAGAAGGCTGAACCGCTGATGGAAGCCGGACAGGTTGTTGCCTACCAGCAACTTATGATGGGCGAATGGAAGGGTAACGACATCACGACGCCCACCGCACAGCAAAAGGTAATGATGGCAAAAGAGGGCAAGAAAGCTAAGATTGACAATGGCAAGAAGAGCGAAGAACTGGCTGTTACTACCCACAGCATTAACGTGGCATGGGACAAGGCAACAGGTCTGCTCAAACGCTACACGGTAGCTGGCAAACAACTCTTAGGCCAAGGTGGCACATTGAAGCCCAACTTCTGGCGAGCAGTGACCGACAACGACATGGGTGGCTCTGCAAACAAAGACTATAAGGCGTGGTTTAACCCTGAAATGAAGCTTAAGAGCCTTAACATAAAGAAAGGAGCAAAAGGCTCGGCCGATGTTGCTATAATAAACGCCGTATATGATATGCCCACTGTAAAGGCTCAGCTCACCCTTACTTATAATGTGGCTGCCGATGGCTCAATAACTGTTACACAGGCTATGAAGACATCAAGGGGTGCTAACGTAAGCCCCATGTTCCGCTTCGGAATGGTGATGGAGTTGCCCTACGACATGGATCAAACTACCTTCTACGGTCGAGGCCCCATCGAAAATTATGCCGACCGCAAACTATCGCAAAACATTGGCATATACAAACAAACGGCCGACGAGCAGTTCTACCCCTACATACGTCCACAAGAAACAGGAACAAAGTGTGACCTGCGCTGGTGGCAACAAACCGATGCTCAGGCACAAGGCTTCACAGTGATGTCTGACAAGGCCTTCTCGGCAAGTGCCCTACACTATGCCATTGCCGACCTTAACGATGGCGACGAGAAAGAACAGCGCCACTCGCCACAGGTGCCCAAGTCGAAGTTTACAAACCTCTGCATCGACCTTGCACAAGCTGGTGTTGGTGGCGTAGATAGTTGGAGCAAAAGAGGTTTGGCACTGCCACAATACCGCATCGACTACAAAGACCATGTGTTTAAGTTTGTGATAAAGGTAAAGCACTAAACTTATCGCAATAACGTAGATAGAATGATATTACTTCGATAGTACAAAAAAACGCCTAACAAATAGGGGGGCAACAAAACATCTTTATTATCTTACAACACGTATTATAATAGATGTTTTTGTTGCCCCTTCTTTATTATGCATCTTTATTATCCCACCTTATTAAGTGGTATAACAGCCTTTTCAATAGACAAATACAGCCCTTTTGTTGATAAAACCATTGAGAAAATTGTCTCGTATCGACCGCAGGGCCGACGCATTACTTTTCTCTTTGATAATCAAAGGTATTACCAAAAAAAA
>CAKQFW010000055.1 GCA_934230965.1 uncultured Prevotella sp. | reverse complement strand
TATGTGAAAGAAAAACATACGCTGCCAGGCTCGTCGGTATGGCTACTGCTGGTTATCTTCCTCACCACCTTTGGCACCTGCCTGTATCTTGAGCAAGAGCGGCACGGCCACTTTCCGCTGTTTGTTGAGCGCATGATATACATACCGTTTACCATTACGGCCATCATGGTGCTGAACCGCGTGTTTCGCCGCACACCCAAGGCGTTTAATGCCTTCTGCCGACTGGTGGGGTCGGTCAGCCTCGAGGCGTACCTCATACACAGCCACTTTGTGCTCTGCTATATCGAGCGCGAGCATTTGGGTTACTGGCCCACCTTCGCCCTCACCGTCATCATCACCATGCCGCTGGCGTGGCTGCTACATAAGGCCGCCGCGTTTGTTGAAAAGCAAACCATGCGGGTGGTAGAGAAAGGATCATAACATAAAAGAAAGGAATAACAATGAAAAAATATCTTCGGCTCATACGTCCTCAGCACTGGATAAAGAATGTGTTTGTGCTGGTGCCCATGTTTTTCGGAGGCGTGCTGTTCGACCTCACCGCCATTGAGAGCGGACTGCTGGTGTTTATGGCTTTCAGCTTCATTGCCTCGTCAATATATTGTTATAACGACATTGTTGATGCCGATGCCGACCGCCATCACCCTGTGAAGTGTCGCCGCCCCATTGCCTCGGGCGAGGTGTCGGTGTCGAGAGGCTATCTGCTTATGGCCGTTATGGCGGTGCTGTCGGCCATCATGGTTATGTTGCTGCCATCGCCTGTGCGCATGGGCACGGCTGTTGTGGTAGCTATCTATTATGTGCTGAATTTGGCCTACTGCTCAAAACTGAAACAGTATGCCGTGCTCGATGTGTGCATCGTGGCCTTCGGTTTTGTGCTGCGCATTGTGGCAGGAGGTGTGGCCGAAGAGGTGGCGCTGAGCCAATGGATAGTGCTGATGACCTTCTTGCTCACCTTGTTCCTCTCGTTTGCCAAGCGTCGCGACGATGTGCTACGCATGAACGAAACAGGCGAAGCACCGCGTCACAACACCATTCGTTATAACCTAACATTCATCAACCAGGCTATCACCATCACGGCCAGTGTTACGCTGGTGTGCTATATTATGTACACGGTGTCGCCCGAGGTTGAAGAACACTTTAAGTCGCAATACCTTTACCTCACCAGCGTGTTTGTGCTCTTAGGTCTGCTGCGTTACATACAGATAGCGGTGGTTGACAAGAAGAGTGGCGACCCCGTAAAGGTGGCGCTCACCGACCGCTTCTCGCAACTTATCGTTGCTGCATGGCTGGTAACCTTCCTTATCATGATTTATCTCTAAATGAAAAAGATATTTGTTTTCGACTTTGACGGCACCCTTACCCATGCCGACACGCTGCTGGCTTTCATACGCTTTGCCTGTGGCCCCGTGCGCATGCTGTTAGGCTTTGCTTTGTATGCCCCCTTGCTGGTGCTGATGAAGTTGAAGCTTTATCCCAACTATAAGGCCAAGCAAAAGGTGTTTGCCCACTTCTTCCGAGGCATGACGCTTACCCGTTTCGATGCCCTTTGCACCGCCTTCGCCCAGCATGGCGAACACCTGTTGCGCCCCGCTGCCCGAAACTTTATCAACACCGTGCGCTCTGAAGCCTATGCCATGGCCATTGTAAGCGCCAGCATCGACAATTGGGTGCGACCCTTTGCCGAGATGTATCTGCAGTCAGACAATTCTCAAGATAATCGTCAGAGCAATTCTCAAGATAATAAGTCATCATTGCCCATTATTGTCTTGGGTACAAAGGTTGAGGTTGATGCCGCTGGATGTCTCACTGGCCGTTTC
This sequence comes from uncultured Prevotella sp., assembly GCA_934230965.1. Classification (GTDB taxonomy): domain Bacteria; phylum Bacteroidota; class Bacteroidia; order Bacteroidales; family Bacteroidaceae; genus Prevotella. The sequence goes on along the minus strand of CAKQFW010000055.1, from coordinate 9,068 downwards.
GCCACCCCCAACTGCTACGGTCCCGAGAAGGTGCGCCGCATAGAGGCGGTGTGGCCTCACCGCGAGCAGTATGACGTGTCGGCCTTTGGCGACAGTCGTGGCGACAAAGAGATGCTGGCTTATGCCGATCAAGGCTATTTTAAGCCCTTTAGGTTCTGATACGTTTCCTCTTTCCTGCCTTTTCTTCTTCATTCCTTTTTGCTCCTTAAACCTCTTGATTTATGATGAAAAGTAGTTCCTTTTTACACATATTATCATAAATATTGCCCTTTCTCACACAATTTGTTGTTTTTCCTTTGTTTTTACCATTGAGTTGTTAATATTTTGCTTATATTTGCACTTAGTTTGTTTGGCGGCCAAGCCGCGCAATGCTTAAACCCCCAAACCCCAAAATGAAGAGAGAAGGAAACAATAGACTAAATTATTAATAATTATATTTTTTTGCTTATGATGAAAAAATACTTTGTAACAGCCTTTTTGTCTTTAGCATTTGCGTTTGCGACACACGCACAAGACACAAAGGTGAATGTACTGTACCTTGACGGAACGCCACACGTGGTACAGATGTCGCAAGTGCAAAAACTAAAGATTTCTGGCGACGACTTACTGCTGCTTTCTGCCGATGGCACCACCGTAGCCACGCACAAAACAGCCGACATCGACAAGATTGAACTAACAGCCGATGTCACCGCTATCAACACTCCCAGCAAGGTACAGGCCGTAACCATACGTTATAACGGCACCAGCATTACCGCCAGTGGAATGACCAATGGCCATGTGCTTACCGTATATGCCGCCAGTGGCGCTGTTGTAGCCAAAGCCAAAGCTCGCGACGGAAAGGCTACCATCAACGTGTCAGACTTAGGTGCTGGCGTATATGTGGTGAAGACCGACGGCCAGACCTTGAAGATGGTGAAGCGCTAACCTTGCTCGCCCCATCGTGTATATAGAAAATAAAAACGCTTAACACGCACAAACAGAACAACAATGACAAAGAAAATATTCTTCTTTTTCGCCATGCTTCTTGGCTTTACCATGCAGGCAGTAATGGCAGAGGCGGCCACGCCCGACAGCGTGTTCGTCGTAAAGAACGGACGTATCGTCTCGGCCTATCAGGTGGGCAAAGACATTGATAACATAACCTTCCAGAAAAGCCTATCGCTTGATGGCAACCAAGTGAAGATTGGCAATGAGGTGGTAACAATGAAGTCGGCCCTCATCACCTACAGTGGTGCCTTGGTATATGTGTATCTCTCTGAGAAAGAGAGCGTAGCCTCGGTTGAAGATGTGGCCGAAGGCAAGTATCTTCAGATTGCTATGTCGCCCACTCTCCTCGACGAGAACATCGCCATTGAGAACTTCGCAGATAACTTTGAAGAAGACGACTTCTATCAGGTAATGTACATGGATCCTGTAAAGTATAACGAAGATGACGACTATGAGCCTGTAATGTTTGCATCTGACGATTGGGAAGACTACTTCGCCAGTGGTACCCTGTATGTAAACATGGAAGACGACAACTTGAAGGTGAACATCAACTGCCTGCCACAAGAAGATCAGCAGGCCTTTGCCGCGCAGTATGATGGCGCTTATGCCGAGATAGCACAGAACCCGTTCTTCTTCAATGTTGATGGTAAGACCAATGAGCTGCGCGCTGCCTTTGCCGAGAAGACGGCCGATGGCGTAGCCTTCTACCTCACATCGGGCAACATTGACAAGGCCAACGACTTGGAAAATACCTACTATTATGCACGCCTCTTCGTGCCCAACAAGGAGATGGATGGCACCGATATCGACGTTACGGGCGACCGCGAGTATGAGCTCACCCTCTACGATAACGTTACCGATATTAACAACCCACAAGAGATATTCATTAGCAATGGCATCCAACGCACCGCTACAGGCACCGTGAGCGTGCTCGATCGTAACGATGGCAGCTACACCATTATTATTGATGTAGAGGGCATGGGTAAGGATGGCCGCAGCTTACAAGCTTACTATAAGGGCACTCCCGCCGTGTACGACCTCACTGTTCCTAACGAATATACCGTGGCTAATAACGATGCCGTGGCACTGAAGTCGTGCGTAGTGGTTGACGATAGCAATATCCACACCATCTACCTCTCAAGCAAAGAGGGCGTTACCACCGTTGAAGGCATGGCCGACGCTGACATCGTTCTCACCGTGCCCAACGACTTTATCAACGATGGTATGACGCATGGTTTCTCTGGCGACAATATCAACGCTATGCTGGGCATCACCTATGGTGGCGAAACCTACAACCAGGCTTCTACCTCCGACCCCACAACAGCCATCGCCGCTGGTGGTAACATCAAGGCCATCTGCAATGCCAGCAAGGGCAATTTCGACTTTACCATCTTCTCGTCAACCAAGTTTGGTGGCAGTCTGAAGGGACACTACGAGGGCGACGTTACTAAACTCACTAAGTAAAAGCGATATAAGACAATGAAAAAGATTATATTATCAACCATCATAATGGCCGCCGCCTTTGCCAGCAACGCACAGGCGCAGCACAAGGTTTTCTTAAATAAGGGTACAGACAACGTTGAAGCAGTATCGTTGGGCGCCGACGACTATATAGCTTTCTCACGTCCCGAGGGTGTGCCCGAGATGAAAGATGTTGAGGTGGCCTCTACTGAGACAGGAAAAAACTATGTGTCGTACAAGGTGCTTACTGCCGATGAAAACAAATCGTATGTGCACATGCTGTTGCAGAAGTCGTATGTCGAATTGCTGACCATACAGCAATACGGCTCTTTCGATGAGAACGACACCAAGACACTGCTCGCTATGTTCAATCAGCTCATCAATGCTGGCTACGGCTTAATAGGGCAAGGAACACAGGCCTTTACCTTTAACGATGGCGTGAAGGATGCTGCTGGCGAAACACGCTTCATCCCTGGCGGACAAGAGTTTTATATTGTGACCGAGGGCTTGACAAATATGCCTGATGGTGCTATGCCCGATGGCGACATCAACTATGTGAAGGTAACCACCAAGAAGCCGGGCGTGAGCACCGAGACGCTGACCGTCGACTACAAGGGCGTGAACGATAATAGCCAAGTATGGTTCGACGTAAAGGCCAGCGAGAACGTGAACACCCTGCACATGGTGTTTGGCACCTCTGCCACTATCGACCAGTTTATCAGCAACTACGGTTACGACTACCTCATGTTTACACAGTCAAACCAGTTTACGCGCGACCAGTGGTACACGCTGACCGACGACGAGCATGTATGGGGTATTGACAAAGAGGCCGACTTCTCGTTCTACGTTCTGGGCATTGACAAGAACGGCGACTGGGTGAAGGCAGAAATAAAGAACCAGCACATCAAGCCAACCGTTTCTAACGACTGCCCCGTGGTTGACGTTACCAACAAGTTGGCCGACAATGGCAATGTAGCCATTAAGTTTGATATCACCTCGAAAGATACCGAAATAAGCAGTGCGAAGATGCTGCTTATGGAGGAATATGATTGGGACAACGCCCTCAACGAAATGTTGGGTATTAAAGAGGGCGATGGCTATAAGTATGACAAGCCCTCAGATGCCTGGGCCGACTATATGGCTACCACCGACAAGGCACAAGATGTAACCGATGTGGTGAAGACTCTGAACAACTCGTTCACCTATAAGAAAACCTTTACCGCTGATGAGGGTGGATGGTATGTAGGTGTGCTGGCTGTGACCGACAAGTTTGGCACCACCGTTACACGCGTCAGCTTCAACCCGTTCCACGGCGAGGATGAAAGCTGGGTAATCAACTCACGCACCTTCCCCGTAGAGAAAACTACAGCAAAAGCCGCCAAAGGCATGGCCGCTATGAGTGGCGGTGTGAAGTGTGCGGCCAAACGTAAGTAGAACACATAGAGCGGCCCGTCTGTAACAACTTACAGAGGCCGCTTGCAACATAAGCCTGCATAATCCATACTGCCACGCTCTCTTTCGGTGCGCGGTGGCATGGATTTTGTAGGCTTTTTGCTGTCAACTATTCAAAGAATGTCAGAAATCTTACGACAACTCTCTCCCGCACAGCGCCAGAAACTGGGCGAAGTGGTGCGCTTTGGCATTGTAGGTGTGCTGGCCACCGCCTTACAATATGCTATCTATTGGGTGCTCATACATATTATGGCGCCCTCGCTGGCCATGACCGTGGGTTATGGTCTAAGCTTTATTTTCAATTTTATTGCCTCTACACGTTTCACTTTTAAGGTTGAGGCCAATGCCAAGCGTGGTGCGGGCTTTGTGTTGTCGCATGTGGTCAACTATCTGTTGCAGATGGCCACGCTGCACCTGTTCTTGTGGTTGGGGGTGAGCAAGACGTTGGCTCCCATCCCCATGTTCTGCATCTGTGTGCCCGTCAACTTCGTGTTGGTGCGCTTCTTCTTAAAGAAATAAGCATGAAAACAATAAAAAATATATTCGGCATCCGACGCGAAGAGCGCTGCCTGGCGCTGGTGTTGCTGGCCATCATTGTGGCCCTCAACGTCTTGGTGATATGCAAGTATTATTATCTGTTTACGCCCCTGAGTGATAATTACTGGAAACTGTTTATTAACAATTTTCATATCTCGGGCTTCGACCCCATCACCCTCTCGGTGGTTAGTAATTGGCACTCGGGCTACACCGTGTTCCGACATCCCCTGTTGGCCTTCTTTATGTACGTTCCGTACCTCATCAATCAGGCTCTGATATGGCTTACAGGCATCAATTGTGCCGTGTTTATTGTGGCCACCATACAGGTGGCCTGCGCCTTCTACAGCGGTATCTTCATCTATCGCATCTTTCGTCAGGTGGTGCAGTGCAGTCGCGCACAGAGCACCCTTCTCACCTTCTTCTTCTTCTCGCTGGCCTTTGTGCTGGTAACCAGCATCGTGCCCGACCACTTTGTCATCTCTATGATGCTGCTCTTGCTCACCCTGTGGGTTACGGGTAGGAAGATGCTTACGGGCCGACCTATGACCAAGTGGCAAACCTTTGTGCTGTTTGTGCTCACGGCTGGCACTTCGCTCAACAATGGTGCCAAGACCTTCTTGGCGGCCCTGTTTGCCAATGGTAAGCGCTTTTTCCGTCCTGCCTTCCTACTTCTGGCTGTGGCGCTGCCTGCCGCCCTGGTGTGGGAAACCGGGCAGGTGGCCTATCATAAACTGGTGTGGCCTGGCGAGATGGCTCGCAAAAAGGCTCGAGCCGAACGTGCCGAGGCGCAGAAAAAGCGAGCACAAGAGGCCCAGCTGGCGCAGGCTAAGAAAGACACGCTGCAGGCCGACTCGTTCTTGGCGCTGGCCGCATCGCACCGTATTAGTGCTGATAGCGCTCGCGTGTTGCGTATCACGGCCGACAGCATACGTCAAGGCAAGCACCACAAGGCGGCACCCGCTGCTAAGAAACGTAGCGCCAAGTTGGGTGTGCCCATTGCCAAAGAGGGCTATATGTCGTGGACCGATATTTCTACCTCGCGCCTGTGGAGCATTATCGAGAATTTGTTTGGTGAGTCGATACAGCTACACCGCGACCATCTGCTTGAAGACGAGTTTCGCAGTAGACCTATGATTATACACTACCGTTCGCCGCTGAGCTACGTGGTCGAGGCGCTGGTGGTGGTGCTCTTTGTGATAGGCATTTGGTGCGGAAGGCGTAGCAAGTTTATGTGGCTGTGCTTCTCGTTCTTTGCCCTCGACATGGCGTTGCACATAGGTTTAGGCTTCGGCATTAACGAGGTGTATATCATGTCGGCCCATTGGATATACGTTATACCCATAGCGGCGGCCTTCGCGCTGAAGTCTGCCATGCAGCGTTGGGGCTCGAAAGCATTTTTCGCCCTTACCCTGCTCACCATCTATCTATGGGTATATAATGTGAGCTTAATTGTGACGTATCTGGTGGGGTAGGAGAAGTGGCAAGGCAAATGTCTGATAACTCCCAATAACTCCCAGTAATGTCCGATAACTTCCGTTAACTTCCAATAACTCCCAATAACTCCCGTTAACTTCCAATAACTCCCAATAACTCCCTTATAATATGAAGCAAATCTCACTTCGAAAGTTGCCCCGCGCCTTGGCTCATGGCCTTTCGCGCATACTATGGCCCCTACGCATACGTCGCAACGAGCGCTGGGTGGCGCTGGCGGTGGCCCTGTGTGTGGCAGCCCTCAATGCCCTGGTTATCTATCGCTATTGGGATAAGTTTACGCTGCCCGCACCGCAAGGTTTTCATGGCCTTATCTTGAATAATTTTCATGTGTCGGGCTTCGATGCCCACTCAATCATCGTGCTCTCGTGCGAAGACATTTATTATAACACCCTTCGGCATCCGCTGTTCTTCACCCTGTTGTGGCCCTTCTATTGGCTGAACACGTGGGTGATGCAGCTCACAGGCTTTAGCATATCAATGTTTATCATGGCTGCCATGCAGATGGTGGCTGCCGTGTATGGCTTCTTGTTCCTGTTGCGCATGCTTACCGAGGTGGTCGACATTCGACGCAGCACCGCCCTTTGGCTGTGTGTGTGGCTGTATAGCTTTGCCCACGTCATGCTGTCGGCCATGGTTCCCGACCATTTTGGCCTCTCTCTGGCCTTGCTCACCTGCACGCTATGGGTGGTGGGACGCAAGCTGAAGGCCGCCCAGCCGCTGTCGCTCATGCAGCAAGGGGTGCTGTTCTTTCTCACCGCGGGCATCACGCTTACCAATGGTGTGAAAACCTGCTTGGCGGCGTGGCTGTGCAATGGCCGCCGTGTGTTTCATTGGAGCTCGTTGTGTGCCTTTGCCGCTTCGGGCTTGCTGTTGTTGGGCATCTGGGCTTTCCAGTACGAGCAGTATGAGGTGCCACAGAAGGAGCGCATTGACCAAATGATAGCCAAGCTGCAGAAGAAAGACCCCAACCGTGTGAAACCTGATAGCGCTCATGTGCAGTGGGTGCACCAGCAGAATGGGCGACCGCTGAAACAAGACAACCTGTTGTTGCAGTGGAGCGACATTACCACGCCACGCGGGCAAAGCATTGTTGAAAACCTGTGGGGCGAGAGCACCCTTTTGCACCGCGACCACCTGTTGGGCGATGTGCAACAAAGTCGGCCCGTATTTGTGCCTTACCGTTCGGTGGCCCCCTATATTGTGGTGGGGCTTACGGCTCTGCTCATGTTGTGTGGCTTGCTCAGTGGCTTGCTTGCTGGTGGCGTGCAGCGCAAGCTGTCGTGGCTGTTGCTGTCATGGCTGCTCTTTGACGGCGTGATGCACATTGGTTTTGGTTTCGGCCTGAACGAGGTGCAAATTATGGCCGCCCACTGGATGTTTGCTATCCCGTTGTCAACCGCTTTCTTGCTGAAACGTTTCGAGACGGGTGCCTTAGGCCGTGCCCTCACCCTCTTGGTGCAATGCTTGGCGGTGGGCACAGCCTGCTATAACGTAGCGCTCATAGTGAGTTATTTTATTTAATGGCGTATGTTAACAACCCTTCGCTCCCTCTTCACCCTTCGCCGCGACGAGCGTTGGCTGGCCCTTGTTCTCTTGGTGCCGCTGGTGGCGCTTCAGACATTAATGGTGTATAAGTTTAGCTGCCTGTTTGCGCATCCCACCGATGCCAGTTGGATGCAGTTTATGCGCAATTTTCGTATGTCGGGCTTCGACCCCACCACCTATGCCGTGGTGCTGCATTGGTATCAGGGCTACGACATCTTGCGGCATCCGCTGCTGGCCCTTTTTGTGTGGCCACTCTCAATGCTGAACGCGGGTCTCTCGGCCCTCATGGGCACCAACTGTGTGCAGCTTGTTGTGGGGGCGGTGCTCATAGCGTCGGCCTTCTATGCCCTGCTGTGGCTGTGGCGCACGCTGCGTTTCGTGGTGGGCGTGGGGCGCTGCACGGCCTGGCTGCTCACGTTGCTGTTCATGGGTTTTGGCATGATTGCCGTTACGGTGTGCGTGCCCGACCACTTTTGCCTGTCGCTGCCCTTGCTGTCGCTCACGCTGTATGTGTCGGGCCTGAAGCTGAAACAGGGCACACGGTATAGCGCGTGGCAAGCCATCGTGCTCTTTGTTCTTACTGCTGGTGTAACGCTGAGCAACGGCATTGTTGTGTTGCTGGCGATAGCAATAACCAATGGGCGCGCCGCCTTTCGTCCGCGCTTCTTCTTTGGTGCCCTTGTGCTGCCTGCCTGCCTCATGCTGGCCGCAGGCATGGGGCAGCGCATGATGCAGCAACGTAAAGTGTCGCTATCAGCACCCGTGGCGCAGCAAATGAAGTGGACACGCCATGATGTGAGCCGTGCCGATGTGCTGATAGAAAACTTCTTGGGCGAGAGTCTGCAGCTGCACCGCCGCCATATCTTGGGCGACGTGCTGTCGGGCCGACCCATCATTGTGCGCTATTCGTGGGCGGCACAGTATGTGGCCGAAGCCATCATCGTACTCTTGGCATTGGCGGGCGCATGGGTGGGGCGTAGGCAACGGTTTCAGTGGCTGCTCATGGCTGTGCTGGGCTTCAACGTTTTGTTGCACATCGTGCTGGGCTTCGCCATCGACGAGGTGCACATCATGGCGGCACATTGGGCGCTGGTGCTGCCGCTGTCAATGGGGTGGCTGCTGAGGTTTGACCTGTGGCAAGGCTCGACAGAAGGGCGTTGTCCTGCCACGCTCTGGCGCTTTAAGGCGCTTCAGGGTGCAGGGGTGCTGCTGCTGGTGGTGCTGGTGGCGTATCTGTGGATGTATCATGGCACACTGCTGTATCGCTATCTCACGTGGCCGCTGGTGGCGTAGAAGTGTCCTTGTTGCTTGTCTTAGTAAGGGCTCGCTATTACTCATTAAAAGTCAAACAAAATACACTCTTCTAAAAATCCAAAATCCAAGCAAGCCCTAACGACCGATTTGGGCTTTAGACGGTTAATGAGTAAACCAAAAGTTAATATATATCAAGAATAAACATAAAAGTGATAGTTTTGCAAAGAATTGTTTGCGCGAACAGTAAGTTTTGCATACCTTTGCAACATCAAAAAGGTTAATAGATTGTTTAGGTTAGTAGTAATAGATTTAGGTTTTTAGTTATTAGGTTTAAGGTA
>CAKQFW010000054.1 GCA_934230965.1 uncultured Prevotella sp. | reverse complement strand
CCCTCGACATGGCCAAACTGTTCTTGCACCAAGGGCGCCTGAAAAACGTGCAGCGCGTGCTCGATGCCATCGACGCCATCACTGCCACCGACGTGCAAGCCGTGGCCCAAGACCTCTTCGCCCCCGAAGGCCTTACCGAGGTGGTGTGGCATTAGCACTTCCCCTCTCTCCTTATTAAACAATTGTTATAAGATGGTTGCCTGTATCATAAGTAGGTGTTCAAAATTAATCGCATATATGAATTTAATAAATAAATGTAATGCTTTCAAATGTCTTTACGCCCTCTTTTGGCCTGTATGTCCATCTCTCATCGGTCGTGTAGCCCGCTACACTCCCTCTTCGGAGCTGAACATACAGACCAAAATATGGCATAAATACATTTAAATTAATTTTGAACACCTACTTATTTTACACACTTGTAACAGTGTGGTAACCATCTTGTAACTTCCCCTTTCTACTTTTGTCGTCATAAAGAAACAGAAAACGAACCCCGCTTGTTCTGCATTGTTAAAAATGCTGAAAAGTGGGGCGTGCGGTTGAGTAAGTTTGTATGCCTAAGGATAAATAAGGTACATACGAACATAACTAAAGACAAACCGCATAATTTATTGATAGCTTTATGACGACGATGAGAAAACTTTTGGCCACGGCCCTGTTAGCCATTGCTACAGTGGCATCGGCACAGACGACAAACCTCAAGGTTATGTCGTTCAACATTCGTTTTGACAATCCTAAAGACACGGGCATCATCTCTTGGAAGAGCCGATGCCAACCTTGCGCCGACGTTATCCACCACATTCAGCCCGACGTGATAGGTATGCAAGAGCCGCGTGGCCCACAGTATGAGCAGATTATTGCCACGCTGCCCGACTATACTTACCTACGCATACCCTTGGGTGGCGAGGTTACTGAGAAGAAGTCGGGACGCATCATGGTGTTCTTCAAGACCAATAAGTATGAGATGAAGAAGTGGGGCTACTTCTGGCTCACCGAAAAGTATGAACACCCCGGCTACTCGTTTGAGACCACCGACCGCGGCAACATTCGTGCCGCCATCTGGGTAAAACTGAAAGATAAGCAAACGGGCCGACAGTTCTTCTTCCTCACCACCCACATGCCTTATAAGCGCGATAAGCTTGATGATACGGCGCGCATGAAATGTGCCCAACTTATTGTCGACCGCATGAAAGCCATTGCTGGCGAGAAGGCGCCCCTCATTGTTACGGGCGATATGAACGCCGCCTGGCAGCTACGTGCTCCGCGCCGTAACAGCCTGTTGCCCTTCTACCAGTGGATGTGGGGCGCCCGCGAGATGAGCCCCATCACCGATGCCCGCAGCAGCTTTAACGGTTGGCAAAGCACGCAAGACCGCGCGTGGCCAAACAACATCGACCACATATTCTATCGTAATGCTCAGCCTCTACGCTTTGTCACTCACGACGAGCCCAACTATGGCGTGCCCTATGTTTCTGACCACTATCCCATAGTGTGCGACTTTACGTTTTAATCTTTCTTTTTATTATTCATGATGAAACGTACACCGCCTATGAAACGTATATTGCTCACCTCCCTTGTGCTGGCCTCGGCCCTCAGCGCCTCGGCCACTGATTATACGCTGACCTCGCCCGATGGTCGCCTACGTAGTGTTATCTCTACTGGTGCCACCACCACCTTCACCCTCAGCACACCGCAGCAACAGGTGTTGGCTCCTTCGACCATTGCCATGCACATTGCTGGCAAGGGCACATGGGGACACAACACCCAGCACGCCAAGGTGCGCCGACAGAAGGCCAATGCCACTATTACCTCGCCCCTATACCGCCGTGCCACCGTGCGCGATCAATATAACGCGCTCACCCTTCAGCTGAAGGGTTACGATGTGCAGTTTCGAATGTACGACGATGGTTTGGCCTACCGCTTTGTGGGCCACATGTCCGACAGCGTGATTGTGACCAACGAAGAGGGCCACTACCACTTTGCTGCCGACCACACGGCCTATGTGCCTTATATTAAAAGTAGGTCAAAGAAAGAGGACGAGCCCATTGACCGCCAACTGTGGAACGACCAGCAAACACAGTTTACGCCCCAACGCTTGTCAGAGACCAACACCCGCAACCTCATGGCTATGCCCTTCACCGTGGCCCTTGATCATGGCGAGCGCCTGTGCATGGTTGAGGCCGACCAGATTGATTATCCTGGCATCTATCTCTTGCGCGATAGCACGTCGGCCACGGCGCAGCCCTTGCTCAACGCCTTCTTCCCTCGCTATCCGCGCACCTTGCAGCGTGGCGGACACGGCAATGTAGAGATGCTGGTGCAGGAGCGCGAAGCCTACATAGCTCGTTGTGCGGGGCAGCGCACCTATCCCTGGCGCTCGTTTATCGTTGGCGCTAACGATGGTGCCATTGCCGCCTCTGACATGGTGTATCGTCTGGCTTCGCCTTGCCAACTTAGCGATGTGTCGTGGATAAAGCCAGGCCATGCCGCCTGGGACTGGTGGAACAACAGTGCCCTGTATGGTGTGTCTTTTAAGGCGGGCTTCAACGATGATACCTACCGCTTCTTCATCGACTTTGCCCAGCGCTTCGGCCTCGAATATGTGCTTATCGACGAGGGATGGTTCTCTACCCAGAGCACCAATATCTACGACCTTGCCCCCGACATCAACCTCAAAGCCTTGGTGCAATATGCCAACGAGCGTGGTGTGGGCATCATTCTTTGGGCGGGCTACCTGTCGTTGGCTCGCGACCTTGAAAACGCCATTAGCCACTATTCGGCTATGGGCATTAAAGGTTTCAAAATCGACTTTCTGAACCGCGACGACCAACCCATGTTGCAGTTTATGCAGCGCACGGCTCAGTTGTGTGCTCAGCACCACATGCTGGTCGACTTTCACGGCACGGGCAAGCCCGCAGGCTTTCAACGCACATGGCCCAATGTGGTCAACTATGAAGCGGTGTTTGGGCTTGAGCAGATGCGATGGTCGAAAAAAGACGTCGACATGGTGACGCACGATGTTACGCTGCCCTTCACCCGTATGGTGGCGGGCCCCATCGACTATACCCCTGGCGCTATGCGCAACTCGCTCAAGGGCATGTATTATCCTAACAAGCGCAACCCCATGAGTCAGGGCACACGTATGCACCAGGTGGGCATGTATGTGTGCTATGATGCACCGCTCACCATGCTGGCCGACTCGCCTTCGCGCTACATCACCGATGCTCCTTGCACACAGTTTATAGCCGACATACCCACTGTGTGGGACGACACCCGTGTGCTCGACGGCACAATAGGTCAATATATAGCCATGGCTCGCAAGAAAGATGGACGCTGGTATGCTGGCGCCATTAACGGCTGGCAGGCGCGCACCCTGCACCTCACCTTGCCCGACGAATGTCGTGGCCGCAAGGCACGCATGATGTGCGATGGCCCTAATGCCGACCGTGTGCCTGAAGATTATGTCATTACCCACATCACCATTCCTGCCGACGGACGCATCGATGTGCCCATGGCAAAGGGTGGGGGATGGGCACTGATTGTTGACGAGTAAAGAATGTAGGCAAAGAGTGAACTTAAATAAGCAAACAGTTAGAATAACGCCACTGTTAAAATAGGTGAAAGTTTGGCAAACACGTTCAGTAAGATAGTACCTTTAGCGGTATATCTGAAAAAGCACGAACCATACCAAACCGAACCTACATCTACATAAGACATATTACCCTTTATGGACACAAACAGCGAACATAACTTTGAATACGCTTTTCATCAGCTGTATCAGCAGTATAGCAGCAAGGTGTATAGCTTCATCTTGCGCCATTCAAACGGCAACCAGTATTTGGCCGAAGAGGTGGTGCAAACCGTATTCATGAAGTTGTGGGAGCGGCGCACACAATTTGACGACCTGTCGCTCATGCGCCCTTACCTCTTCTCTATGGTGCGCAACACCTTTTACAAGATGTGTGCTCACGAGGCCGTGAGGTATGCCTACGAGCACTGCATGAAAGAAGAGGCTAAAGAGCCAGTAACGCAACAGGTAGAGGCCACCCCCGAGAGCACCCTTGATGAAGAGAGTTTGCACGACCTCATTCTACAGTTGGCCGAGAAGATGCCCGAGAAGCGCCGCGCTGTGTTTTATAAGAACCGCATAGAGAAAAAATCGTATAACACGATAGCCCAAGAGATGCACATCTCAGAGAAAACCGTAGGCACACACATGACCATGGCTTTGCGCTATCTGAGAGAACATCTGCACGACTATACAAACCTGTTCCTCCTATTATTCATTCTTGCACAAAATGCGATTTTATGGTAAACGACAAGCTTTATTACAAAACCTTGGCCGAAAAGTTTCTTGGCCATCATGCTTCGCAAGAAGAGGTGGATGAGCTGTTTGAATGGATGAAAGATAACGAACAGCTCAGCCAGTTGCTAAGCGATGAGATAGAGGCTGCTCCCGACGACGAGCTAAGCGATAGCCGTAAGCGCCATATATATACCACTATTGTGAACAGCAACGGCAATGCACAGCCCGCACCGCACGTAACGGGGCGCACATGGCGCCAACGTTTCACCCCCATGCGCCTGTTGGCGGCTGCTTGTGCTGTGGTGGCCGTATGCTCAGTGTCGATGTTAGTATGGCAGAGCTTGCGCCCCCAGCCCGTATATCAGCCGCTCATGGCCAGCACCGAGGCGGCTAATCGCTCGCAGCTCACCTTGCCCGATGGTACCCTGGTGCATCTTAATGCGCAGTCGCAGCTCACCTATCAGCTCGACACCAAAGGTCGCCAGCGCCTGGTGAACCTTGATGGCGAGGGCTATTTTGAGGTAGCACCCGACAAGGCTCACCCCTTCAAGATACTGACCAATGGTATGGAGGTGCTGTGCTTGGGCACCAAGTTTGACATTAAAAACTATGAAGATGACAATTCGGCTAAGGTCATTTTGCGCCAAGGCAAGGTAAAGGTAACGTCGGGCACACAAGAAATAGTGATGCAGCCTGGCACCTGTGTTACCTATAACAAGGCCACGGGCCGACTGTCGCAGCAGGTGGTGCAGAAAGATTGTGCCACCGATTGGATGCGAGGCTATGCCTATTATAAGAACGAATGTTTGGAAGACATTGCTAACGAACTGTCGCGCAACTATGGCAAACGCATTGTGCTGTCGTCGCCAGCCATGGGTCGCGAAACGTTCAGTGGTTATCTGGGCCATTCTTCGCTCGACGATGTGCTGCGCGTTCTCTCAGTAGCCGCTGGCATACGTTACGAATATATCAACGACAGCACCATACAGTTATTTAATAATCAGAAGTGACAATTATAGTATGATCAAGAACTATTCACACCGCTTGGCCGCATTGCTGGTGGCGCTGCTCACAACGGTAGCGTCGATGGCAGCTGGCATCACCCTCAACCTGAGGAAGGTTACGGTAAAGAAAGCCATGGAACGCATTGAAAACGTGTCGAACGTGCGCTTCTTTTACAAAGATAACCTAAAAGATCTGAACAAGGTAGTAAACCTACAGACGCAAGATGCGTCGGTAGAGAAATGTCTTGAACTGCTGTTTGCACAAACCGACATCAGTTATAAGATTGACAAGAACAACGTGGTTATACTTCAGCGCAAGGGCACGACCTCGGCCACTGCTGATGGCGATGAGCCTACAGGCAAAGGGCGTACACGCATAACGGGCACTGTTACCGACAGCCATGGCGAGCCCCTCATAGGCGCCAATGTAAAGATACGCGGACAGAAGACGGGCGTGGTGACCGACATTGATGGCCACTTTCAGCTTAATGCCGCTGTCAACGATGTGATTGAGGTGTCGTATATAGGCTTCAGCCCCATCACCACAAAGGTGGGCGCCAAGCACAACCTAACGCTGGCCCTAACTGAAGAGCGCAATGAACTGAACGAGGTGGTGGTAGTGGGCTATGGCACCCAAAAGAAGGTAAACCTTACAGGTGCCGTGGCGGTTATCGACTCGAAAGAAACGCAAGGGCGCCCAGTGGCTTCGGCTGCCCAAGCCCTACAAGGTCTCGACCCTTCGGTAAACATTGGCATCAATTCGGGTAAAGCAGGCTCGAGTTATAGCATCGATATTCGTGGTGCCGCCTCGCTCAACGGCAGCGAGCCCCTGGTGCTGGTTGATGGCATAGAGATGTCGCTTTCGCGCCTGAACCCCAACGATATTGAGAGTGTGAGCATTTTGAAAGATGCCTCGGCTGCCTCGGTCTATGGCACAAAGGCGTCGGCAGGCGTTATCCTCGTTACCACCAAGACAGGCAACTCATCGAAGGTGCGTGTCAACTATAACGGCCGTGTGGGATGGCTGAAGAACACCACTTCGACCGACTATGTAAACAAAGGTTACGACTGGCTGCGCATGACCGAGACCTTCTGGGCTGCCAGTAATAAGTCGGGCACCTACTCGCAATATACCGACGAAGATATGGCCGAACTGTGGATGCGCCGCGACGATGCTACCGAAAACAGCGCTCGCCCCTGGGCCGTGGCTCAGACCGATGGCACCTATAAATATTATGGCAATGTTGATTGGTACGGCTACTTTTACAAGCGCACACGCACCCAGAACGAGCACAACGTCTCGATACAGGGTGGAAACGACAAGGTGCGTTATTATATCAGCGGCCGCTACTTTGGTAGCCAAGGCATTATGAAAATACAAAACGACCCCTTTGACAGCTACTCGTTGCGCAGCAAACTGTCGGTCGACGTTACCAAATGGCTGCACTACTCGAACAACATAAGCTACTATTACGGCTACAACTGGTGGCCCGGTCAGGCCAACGTGCAAAACACCTTCTCGGCCGTGTCGTATGGTGCAGCACCATACATCACCCCTACCAACCCCGATGGCACCATTGTGCACCGACAGACCTATACCAACCAAACGGCCGAGGTGGCTGGTGGCTTCAACCTGTTGCTCACCTATGGTAAGGCATCGAACATGGAGAAGGAAAACGAATTTACCATTAAAAATGCCATCGACATTGATGTGCTGAAGGGCTTGAAGCTGCACCTCTCGCACGCCTATAAGTTTTCGCACCTCTTCGACCAGTATCGTTACACCACAGCCCCTTATTCAACACGTGAAGGTGTAGAGACCTGGACTCCCGACGACCCAGCCACAAAGTTTCGTAACGAGCTTACCGAGGCCAATAAGTCAACCTACAAGCACACCTTCGAGGCCTTTGCCGACTACAGTCTCACCCTGAACAAGGCCCACAACATTAAGGCCATGGCGGGTATGCAGTATGACACCCGCTACTGGAAGAGCAATAGCATTACGGCCAACGGGTTGCTGTCAGAAGACCTGAACGACTTTAACCTGGCCGATGCCGACCGCTATACCGTAAAGGGCGGACAATCGAAATATAAGACACTGGGTTACTTTGGCCGACTGAATTACGACTATATGGGCCGCTACCTTGTTGAGGTGTCAGGCCGTAGCGATGGTTCGTCGCGCTTCTGGAGCAAGAACCGCTGGGCCTTCTTCCCCTCAGGCTCGCTGGGCTGGCGTATGAGCGAAGAAAAGTTCTGGCGCGGCATGCAGTCGTGGTGGGATAACGCCAAAGTGCGCTTCTCTATCGGTAGCCTGGGCAACCAGCAGGTTAGCGATTATCTCTTCGTGCAAGAAATCAACACAAAGAAAATTGATAATAACTTTACCCTCGACGGTTCTACACCGCTTACCTATGCACAAGAGTCGGCACCCGTTTCCAGTGCCCTCACATGGGAGAAGGTTACCACTTACAACTGGGGTCTTGACCTCACCTTCTTGCATCGCCTTAATGTTACCGCCGACTATTATGTGCGCAACACTAAGGGCATGATGGTGAATGGCGCCTCGCTGCCCGCCGTTTATGGTGCCTCGGTGCCTAAGGAGAACGCTGCCGATATGCGCACCCGTGGTTGGGAGATTGGTTTGTCATGGCACGATGGTTTCAATCTTCTGGGCAAGAAATTCAACTATACCGTGCGTGCCAACATAGGCGACTATAAGACCAAGGTTACCCGCTTTGACAACGAAACTGGAAAGATAGGCGACCACTATGTGGGCGAAACCTTAGGCGAACTGTGGGGCTGGCGCACCGATGGCCTGTTCAGCACCAACGAAGAGGCTGCCGACTATGCTCAGAAGGTAGACCTTACCTATCTGCAAAAGTATATTGTCGATGCCAAGAGCCCCTACACGGGATGGATGGCTGGCGACCTGAAATATGTTGACAGCAATGACGATGGCAAACTGTCGTTGGGCAGTGGCACTCGCAAAGATCCAGGCGACCTGCGCGTCATAGGCAACGTGCTGCCACGCTACTCTTACTCGTTTGGTGGCGACTTCAACTGGAATGGCGTCGACTTCTCAGTGCTCTTCCAGGGTGTAGGCAAGCGCGACTGGTATCCTGGTGCCGGACAGTCGAACCTCTTCTGGGGCTCTTACTGCCGCCCACACAACACGTTCCTCTCGCAACAGATGATAAATAATATGTGGTCAGAAGATAACCCCAACGGCTATTATCCTCGCCCCCGTGGCTATGTGTCCTACTCGGGCAACTACAGCCACAATGCCGAGCTCACGGCCATTAACGACCGCTACATACAAAGCGTGGCCTACCTGCGTCTGAAGAACTTGGCGCTGGGCTACACCTTCTCGCATCTCGGAAATGTTATCGATAAGGTGCGCGTCTACTTCACGGGCGAAAACCTGTTCTACTGGTCGCCCATGAAGAAGCACAACAAGTATATCGACCCTGAACAGGCTGTCTCTGACGTGTCAAAGTCGGCCGACTCGAAGAACCAAAACATTGGCTCGGGCGAGGTCTACTCGTTCAGCAAGTCGTTCTCTATCGGTATTGATGTTACTTTCTAAGCAGAAAACTTTAACTATCGAAAACGTATGAAACTGAAAAATATATTTCTTTGTGGCCTTGCCGCCTTGGCATTGACAGGATGCGATCTTGACGAATTTCCGAAAGACTCGGTGTCGCCCGAAACGTTCTTTAAAACTGAGAAAGAGCTGAAGCTGTATAGCAACCAGTTCTATACCTCGCTACCCGAAGCGAGCGACTTCTATAAAGAGTCGTCCGACTATGTTGTACACAACCTGTCGTACAGCGATGCCGTGCGTGGCTATGCACACGTTGTGCCCAGCACTGGTGGTGGCTGGAACTTCTCTATGCTGCGACACATCAACTATTTCTTGCAGAACCTGTATCGCTGCGACGATGCTGCCGTGCGAGCTAAATATGAAGGTGTGGGACGCTTCTGGCGTGCCTACTTCTACTTCTCAAAGCTGCAACTCTTTGGCGACCTGCCTTGGTACGACCAGGTGCTGAACAGCGACGATGATGAGCTATTGTATAAGGAGCGCGACAGCCGCGATGTAATTATCAAGCATATTATCGACGACCTTGATGTGGCAGCTAAGCAGTTGCCCGAGGCGGGCGAAAACAAGTATCACATCTGCCGCTACACGGCTTTGGCACTGAAGGCGCGTGCTTGCTTGTATGAGGGCACCTTCCGTAAGTATCATGCTGGTACCGAGTTTAACCCCAACAGTTTGCCCTATGCCGACCTGTTGCAACAGGCTGCCGATGCTGCCCTTGAGGTGATGAAAAGCGGCAAGTATCAGTTGTATGCCGAGGGAACACGCCCTTACTACGACTACTTTGTAGGCATCGGTGCCACCAGTGAGAAAGAAACCATCCTCTCGCGCTCGTATGGCTTGGCCACACACGAGGCATCGGCCTTTGCTCTCGTGGCCTCAAAGGGTTCGGCAGGCTTCACCCGCGCCTTTGCCCTGACGTATCTCGACAGCGATGGTTCGCGCTTTACTGATAAGGCCGACTATCTTACAGAGCCTTTCACTGAAGAGACGAAGAACCGCGACCCACGTATGGCGCAAACCTTCCTCACCCAAAACTTTACTTATAAAGATGGCACCCAGGGCTTGTATCGCAAGAACCTATCGGTAACGGGTTATCCTGTGGTGAAGTTTGTAGAGGGCTCTGAGGCTATCTCTGGTTCGCATGTTGATATTCCTGTGTTCCGCCTGGGCGAGGTTTATCTCAACTATGCCGAGGCACTGGCTGAGAAGGGCACCATCACTCAGAACGATCTCGACATCTCTATCAACAAGCTGCGCGATCGCGTGCACATGCCGCACCTGTTGTTGGCCGATGCCAATGCGCACCCCGACGCCTTCCTTAAAGGCGAAGCTTATGGCTACAAGAATGTAGATAAGGGTAACAACTGTGGCGTGATATTGGAGATACGCCGCGAGCGTGGTATAGAACTGGTGATGGAGGGTTTCCGCTATCAAGATTTGGTGCGCTGGCGCGAGCTCACACGTTTCGACAACCAGAACGCCGACGAGACCTCTAACGGCCGCGAATTCTTCGGCCCCTATGTGCCCAGCAAAGGACGCTATGACATGGATGGCGACGGCGTGTTCGACTTTGTAGTGAACCCCGAAACGGGTCGTGGCTACCCTGCTCCCACAGGCGTAAAGGCTGTTACCATTAATAAAGACATCTTCTTAACAGAAGATACTAAGGGTATGATTATAGCTCTGCAAGATATGGTGCGCCGCCACGACGAGAAACGCGACTATCTGTATCCCATTCCTATCACCGAGCTCACCCTCTCAAAAGGCTTGCTGAAACAAAACCCCAACTGGGACGATATTAATAGAGAAAAATGAAAATTATGAAAAAGACAATATTATTTCTCATGGCCACCATCTTGTGCTTGGCCTTCACTGCTTGCAGCGACGACGACAGTCTGCCCAAGGCTAAGTTTTCAGAGATAACCATCGCGCCCATGCAGCAAACCTATCATGTGGGCGACAAGGTGACGCTCACCGTGAAGC
>CAKQFW010000053.1 GCA_934230965.1 uncultured Prevotella sp. | reverse complement strand
GATGATGTTCGCCCTCTTCGAGGACGCTTCGTTTTGTTTCATGTGGGCCGCAGGTTTCTTCATTTCATTCAGTCACCTACGGTTATGAACCTTCGCCGCCTTCGGCGACGGCACAAATAAGGAAGTGGAGTTAGTAGGACGGTGGTCTCCGTGCCCCGTCCTCCCGACTTAATTTTGTGTTAAAAAGCTGAAGTTTTGCCCCCTAATCCCAAAAATCACTATGAATTTTAGGATTATAATCCCAAAAGTTAGTATGATTTTTGGGATTACGCCCTTTTTTCTCTATCTTTGCCACGTTAATCAATACAAACAATCATGATAGTACGACAACTTCAGAAAACCATCGAGGCGCACATGTTTGCTGGAAAGGCAATCATAGTGATAGGAGCCCGACAAGTGGGTAAAAGTACGCTCTTCAAGATGATTCTTGACAAGCAACACTGCAAGACTCTACAACTGAATTGCGACGAGCCTGAGGTGAAAGATATGCTCACCAATATCAACACGTCAGAGCTACGTTTACTTATTGCCGATAACAAGATTGTTGTGATTGATGAAGCCCAGCGCGTTGAAAACATCGGTATGACACTGAAGCGCATCACCGACAACTTTCCTGAGGTGCAACTGCTGGTAACAGGATCGTCGTCGTTTGAATTGCAAGACCGATTGAACGAGCCACTTACTGGTCGCAAGTTTCAGTATCATCTGTATCCTATCTCCACTGCCGAGCTGATGGAGGCTCAAGGGCTGTTGGGGGTTAAACAAACGTTAGAACAGCGCTTGGTGTATGGCTCGTATCCCGACATAGTAAATCATGCCGACGATGCCAAAGAGCTGTTGGTAAACTTGGCAGGAAGCTATCTCTATAAAGACTTGCTATCTCTGGAGAGTGTGCGTAGGCCTGTGCTGCTGGGTAAGCTGCTCACAGCCCTTGCTCTACAGGTGTGCAGTGAGGTGTCGTATAACGAGCTGGCCCAAACCGTGGGCACCGATAACAAAACGGTAGAAAAGTATATTGATTTGCTTGAGAAATGTTTCATTATCTTTAAGCTTAATGGCTTCAACCGCAATTTGCGCACCGAACTGAAGAAAGGAAAGAAAATATATTTTTATGATAACGGCATACGCAATGCCATACTGCAAAATTTTGCTCCCCTGTCGTTGCGCCAAGATACTGGCGCTTTATGGGAAAACTTTATCATTAGCGAACGCATCAAGGCCAACCAATATTCAGGGCATTATGCCAACAGCTATTTTTGGCGCACCACACAGCAGCAAGAGATTGACTATATTGAAGAGTGTGATGGCCAGTTTACTGCTTTCGAGATGAAGTGGAACCCACGACGTGCCAATACGCAGTTTCCTTCATCGTTTATTTCTGCCTACGACGTTAAAGAAACGGCCATCATCACCCCCGATAACTGGATGCAATGGGTAATGTAATAGGCTTTATGTTACATAACAAACGTGGCGAAAGGGGGCTAAATTTGTGTGATTGATAGAAAAGTAGTATCTTTGTCGGTATGACTAATTATTTTACCTCTATCCCCCGTACTCATTACTCATGCCTTGTACGTTTGGGCGTGCCTATTGTTGTGGGACAGTTGGGCACTGTAGTGTTAGGATTTGCCGATACACTGATGATTGGCCATCACAGTATGCAAGAGTTGGCGGCCGCCAGCTTCGTCAATGTGATGTTTACCCTTGTGGTTATTTTTGCCATGGGCTTCAGCTATGGCCTTACGCCCATTGTGGGCAACCATTATGGCCGCGACGAGCACGAGGCCATTGGTAATGTGCTGCGTAACAGCATGGCCGCCAACACGGCACTGTGTGCCCTGATGCTGGTGGTGTGCATAGCTTTTTATTTAGGTCTTGACCATTTAGGTCAGCCCACCGAGCTGTTGCCGCTGATGCGCCCCTACCTGTTGGTAAACATCTTGTCGTTGCCGTTTATGTGCTGGTTCAATTGCTTCAAGCAGTTTTTTGATGGTATCACCCATACCCGCACCCCCATGTATGTTATTGTGGGCGGCAATGTGCTGAACATTGTGGGCAATGCAGTGCTTATTTACGGCTTGGGCCCGTTTCCTGAGATGGGACTGCTGGGCGCTGGTATCTCTACGCTCTTCTCGCGTGTGATGATGTGTGTGGCCTTTGCTGTCATCTTCTTTTTCCATCGCAAGTATCGTGTTTACCGCGACGCGTGCCTGAGGGGTAGCGTTACGCGCCAGATGTTTGTTCGATTGAACGCTCTTGGCTGGCCCGTGGCCCTGCAGCTGGGCATGGAAACGGCGTCGTTCTCGCTGGCTGCCCTGTTTGTGGGCTGGATAGGCACCACGGCGCTGGCGGCCCATCAGGTGTCGCTCACCGTGTCGCAGGTGCTGTATATGCTGCATAGCGGCATGGCGTCGGCTGTGGCAGTACGTGTTAGCTTCTTCCAGGGTCAGCACAACCTTATGGCTGTTCGGCAAACGGCCACGGCAGGTTATCATATCGTGCTGATCATAGCGCTGGCGCTTAGTGTGCCTATCTTCTTGCTGCGGCACCACATAAGCTATTGGTTTACCTCGTCGGCCGAGGTTAGTGCGTTGGTGGCGCAAACCGTTATTCCGCTCATCGTTTACCAGTTTGGCGACACGCTGCAATATACTTACGCCAACGCGTTGCGTGGCATCTCGCACGTAAAGCCTATGATGTATGGCGCCTTTGTGGCCTATTTTTGCGTGTCGTTGCCGCTTAGTTGGCTGTTTGGCATACACCTGGGCTATGGGCTTATAGGTGTGTGGTCGGGCTTCCCAGTGGGCCTTACCACAGCTGGCATTATTTATTATGTTTGCTTTAAGCGGGCGCTTGCTAAGGAGGCTTCGGGTTTTTAGCAATTAGGCTGGCTAAGCCTTTCTAAACACTAAGCCTTTCTAAGCACTAAGCCTTACTAAGCCTGGCTAGGCCTTTCTAAGCCCTTGGAGAAATTTCCCCTTGGCTTAGGTAGGCTTAGGCTGGCTTAGTAAGGCTTAGCTCTTTCTTATCTTATCTTTTTCTTTTTCTTTACTTCTTCTTCGGACGTCGTCTTGCCCATCCTTCTTCGCTGAAGTCGGGTTCTTCGCCTTTCAGCTGCGTGTTGTTATGGTTGAAAAACTGTTTCCAGTCGTCTTTCTTGCCATTGTCTTTAAAGGCGGGAGCGTCGGTCTTGCGCTTCGACTTCTTCTCATAACGTGCAAAGCCGTTGTCGGCATCGTCGTCGAAGGCGTTGCGGCCTCGGCGGCCTGTGTTATCGCTCTTTCGGCCCTTACTTTCGCTTCTGCGGCCCGTTGCGTCGCCTCTACGGCCTTCTTTGCTGGCCGAGCGGGTGTTGCCCCCTGTGCGGCTGTCGGCGTCGTTACAGCGCACGCTACGGCCTCGGTAGGTAGCACCGTCAAGCGCGTTCATTACCTTTTGGGCGTCTTGTTCGGGCACCTCTATGTAAGCAAACTTGCTTAGTAGGTCGATGTGTCCCACCTCTTGGCGTCCGTCAACGTGGCGGTTGATAAACTGCATCACCTCGCCAGGATAGAAGCCATCGTTCTTGCCCAGGTTTATAAACAGGCGCTTGAAGCCAGCCTCGGCCTTGCGTGGTCCGCGCTGTCGGGTGGTGGCGCCGCCCTTGCCTCTGCCCTCGGCGTTGCGTGTGGCGCGGTCGTTGGTGGGCTTCAGTATCTCGGGTGCGTCGGCATAATATTTTAAGAAGCGTCCAAACTCGAGGCTCACAATCTTCTTCAAGATATCTTCTTTGTCAACATACTCAAAGTGGCGGTTAATGTCCTCCATGAAGGGGGCTATCTCGTCTTCATCTACGTCGGCCTTCTCTATCTCGTCAATGGCTTTATACAGCTGCTTGGTGCAAATCTCCTTGGGGGTGGGCAGTGTGCCATCTACAAAGTCTTTGCTTATCTCGCGCTCAATGTCGCGCACCTTGCGCTTCTCGCGTGAGTGTATAATGCTGATAGAGGTGCCTTTCTTGCCAGCGCGTCCTGTACGACCCGAGCGGTGTGTGTAGCTCTCAATATCGTCGGGCAAGCCATAGTTTATCACGTGTGTCAGGTCGTCAACATCCAGTCCGCGGGCTGCCACGTCGGTAGCCACCAGCAGCTGTGTGAGGTGCTGACGAAACTTCTGCATGGTGAGGTCGCGTTGTTGCTGCGACAGGTCGCCGTGCAACGACTCGGCATTATATCCATCGCGTATCAGCTTGTCGGCCACCTCTTGCGTTTCTTTCTTTGTACGGCAGAAGATGATGGCGAAGATGCGCGGATAGAAGTCGACGATACGTTTCAGCACCAGATATTTATCCTTAGCGTTCACCATATAGTAGATATGGTTTACGCTCTCGGCGCCCTCGTTGCGCGAGCCCACCACAATCTCTTTAAAGTCGTGCAGATAGCTCTTGGCAATGCGCTCAATCTCGCGGCTCATGGTAGCCGAGAAGAGTAGGGTATTGCGGTCGGCGGGCACGCCCTCAAAGATGGCGTTGATAGAGTCGGCAAAGCCCATGTTCAGCATCTCGTCGGCCTCGTCGAGCACCACGTTTTCTACGGCGTCGAGCTTTGCCACGCCACGGTTCATCAGGTCAATCAGTCGGCCTGGTGTAGCCACAATAATCTGTGCGCCATGTTTCAGGGCATGAATTTGGTCTACAATGCTGGTGCCGCCATACACGGCCACCACGTTTACGCCACTAATATATTTTGAAAAGTCTTTCAGGTCATCGGCAATCTGCAGGCATAGCTCACGCGTAGGGCTGAGCACGATGGCCTGTGTGTGCCGTTGTGTGGGGTCGATGCGTTGCAGCAAGGGTATGCCGAAGGCGGCTGTCTTTCCTGTTCCTGTTTGTGCCAAGGCAATAACGTCGTTACCGTGCCCCAGCAGGTACGGTATCACTTCTTCTTGTACGGGCATGGGGTGTTCAAAGCCCAGCTCGGTAATGGCGCGTCGAATCTCTTCGTTTACGCCTAATTCTTCAAATGTCTTCAATCTTTAGTGTTTTTTTTGTTTCGCCAGATGTTTTTCGTCTGCCAGCACCAGCACGCTTCGCCTTGCGAAACTCGTATAAAAAATAATCGGGTGCAAAGTTAGTGAAAATAAATCACTTGCACCGCTTTGCCACTGTTATTTTTCGTTTAATGGGGATATTTTGTGTGGTTTAGCGTTGCTGCGCTCAACTTTGTCGTTTGGCGTCGCCGAAGGCGGCGAATGTATATAACCGCTGGTGAAGAGAGCGAAGCGAACGTAACCTGCGGCATCGCTGAAACAATCAAACGCGTCCTCGAAGAGGGCGAACGTGATATCATTAGCTTTCACGGCGTGTGTTCGCCCTCTTCAACGTCGATTAACGATGATGGTTGGCGGCGATAGTTGTTTATAAACAAAAAACATATTATTTATGACAATTTGTAATAATTTTGTTCTTTTTCTTGACAGTTTCAAAATAAATGCCTACTTTTGCAGCATATCATTTAATGATGTGCCCCCTCTTTTATTTGACAAAGAGAAATAAAAAAACTGAAACAGAGAGATAAATAAAGAGAAATACAAACCGAAAAAAGAGAGATAACAAAAATATAAAACATATTGCTTATGAAAAATTCTACACTTTTGATGGCTGCCCTGATGGCAGTAACCGCTTCGGCCGTAAAGGCACAGGCGCTGAACACAACCTTGAAACATAAGTTGGGCGCAAAGCACGCATCGGTGGTGATGAAGCCAAACGCTCCCGCCATCTACACTCTCCCCGGCACCAAGAGCCTGACAACCTCACGTTTCGCTAACAACGACCTCCTTACCGCACGTCGCACTGCTACCATGCAGCGCCTGAAGGCTCGCGCCATGAAGAAGGCTCGCGCTGCCGCCGATGCCAAGGTGTGGGTCCCCACTGAGCAAACATCGTATGTGATAAACGAAGACACGGGCGATTGGGACCTTGACACAAAATACTCTTTCAAGTATAACGACACGTCACAGATGAACCAGCAGTTTCAGGAAAGCACCTCAACAGAAGATGGCATTACCAGCAAAGAATACTATCGCGTAGACATAACCTACGACGACAATGGCAAGTGGAACAAGCAAGAAGTGTACAGCTCGCTCGATGGCACCGAATATACTGGCTATAAGAAGACCGAGCGCACCTACGATGCCATTCAGCCCAGTCTGCTCACCTATTATGCGCTCTCTACATGGGATGAACTGTCGAAGAAGTGGGAGCTCACTTCTCAAGCTAACAAGTATGTTTACACCCGCGATGCCGACAACAACATCTTGTCGATGGAAATCAGTCAGCCTTATCAGGGCGAATGGGAACCTATTATTCGCTCGACCAACACCATCGACCCCGCCACCAAACAGGTGAACAGCTTTAAGTATGAGAAGCTGGGCTACAACGACTTCTCTGAACTGGAATGGGAGGTAGACCAGTATTATAAGAACCTGAAATGGAAGGAAACCAACGGACAGGTGGCCAAAGAATATGAGAGCGACCCGCAAACCAACTGGATGACCTATGGCAACTATCTGCTGAGCGCCACCATTTGCGATGAGACGGGCGCCGATAATGGCACGTTAACCCTGACCTACACCCCCGATGGTGGTTATGACGAAAATCAGGTTTATACCTTCAGCGATTACGATGACAGTGGCCAGCCTTATAGCGTCTTGTGCAAAGAACAGTATACCGTGACCTATACCGACGATAACGGCAGCTTCGACATTGAATATAAACTTTATGGCGACTTTGATGGCGATGAAAAGTTTACGGCCGACGAGATTGCTTCGGCCTTTATTGAGGTGGTGAAGTTTGACGACCACGACAACCTTACTGCCGACTTAGGCTATGAGATGCCCGAAGATGAGGGCGGAGACGAAGGCGATGACGACGACTATGATAGCTATGCTAAGAAGTCGGTCTTCGACGTGACGGCTCCCGCTACCGATACCGAAAACATTGATGCTACCGATATGCTCACCTATAAAGGTTATCCGCTCACACAGGGTGGACTGACCGTCTTCACCTACGATGCTGCCCACAATGGTGCTGAGGCTAAACAGGTGTCGTACGAGTATGATATGGCGTCGTTCTTCATGCCTGTATCAAAGATTGAGACCTCGGCCTATGCCGACGTTACTACCGCTGGCATACACAATGTAACCTCTGCCAGCAACGCTACCCCCGCCGTTTATACCCTTCAGGGCATAAAGGTAGGCACCTCGCTTGATAAGGCTCCGCGCGGAACCTATATCGTGAAGAGCGGCGATAAGGTGGTTAAGGTTAGAAAGTAATGGCGTGTTGTTAAAGATAGGCCTCACTAAGCTATTATAAAATAAGCCTCACTAAGCCTTTCTAAGCCTTCCTAAGCCATTGGCTGAGGAGGATTGTAGAAGGGTTTAGTGAGGCCTTTTTGTTGTTCTTATGCTTTTAGCGCTTTTGTTCTTATGCTTTTAGCGCTTTGTTCTTATGCCTTCAGCACTTTTGTTTTACGCCTTCAGTGCCGCTGCCATGGCTTCGCCCAGTTCTTGGCATTGCTGTCTTACCTCGTCGCTCATGCCCTGTTTCATGTCAACGGGTGTGCCTACGGGGGTGTAGTGTAGGCGTGTTTCGTTCCATTCGCCTATCTTGGCCACGGCCTTGCTGGCCCATGCGTGGCTGCCAAACCAGCCCAGCAGGCGGTCTTTAATGTCGCGGTTGGCCAGTTCTTCCAGCAGCACGTCCATCTCGTGATACAGGCCGTTGTTATAGGTGGGAGCGCCCACGATGAGGCCTTTGTAACGGAACACGTCGCGCAAGATGTACGAGTGGTGCGTCTTTGATACGTTATACAGCACAATGTTTTTTACGCCCGCCTTGCTGGCTGCCTGGGCTATCACCTCGGCCATGCGCTCGGTGTTGCCATACATGGTGCCGTAGCATATCACCAGGCCAGGCTCGGCCTCGTAGCGCGACAGGCGGTCGTATATGCCCATCACACGCTCTACATACTGGTGCCATACGGGGCCGTGGGTAGAGCAGATATAGTTGATCTGTACGCCAGCCAACTTCTTTAGTGCGTTTTGCACGGGCGTGCCATATTTGCCCACAATGTTGCTGTAATAGCGTGTCATCTCCATCCAGAAGGTGTCGCAGCAGATGTCGTCGTCAATCACGCCGCCGTTGAGTGCTCCGAAGCAGCCGAAGGCGTCGCCCGCAAACAGCGTGTGCGTGGTCTCGTCGAGCGTCATCATGGTCTCGGGCCAGTGCACCATTGGGGTGAGGGTGAAGCGCAGGGTGTGCTGTCCCAGCGACAGCGTGTCGGCGTTTTTCACCTCTATCTCGTTTCCGCTAATGTGGTAGAAGCCCTGCATCATGCCAAAGGTTTTCTTGTTGCCTATGACCTGAACGTCGGGGTAGTATTGCTTCAGTAGCGCCAGCGAGCCGCTGTGGTCGGGCTCCATGTGGTTTACCACCACATAGTCGATGGGGCGGCAGCCTATCACCTCTTTAATGTTTTCAAGATACTGGGCGAAGAAGTCGGCCTCTACGGTGTCGATGAGGCACACCTTTTCGTCAACAATGAGGTATGAGTTGTAGCTCACGCCGTCGGGCAATGGCCACAGGCCCTCAAACAGAGCCTTGTTGCGGTCGTTTACGCCTACATAGTAGGTGTTTGTTGTGATTGTTTGCATATTGTTGGTTTTAACTAAGCCTTGGTGATTTTTTGGGGGAGGGCTAAGCCTTACTAAGCCTTTCTAAGCCTTTCTAAGCCTGGGGGACTGAGGGGGGGGAGGGTTAGGCCTCTCTAAGCCTTGGGGACTTTGGCTGGTTTTTATTGTCTTATTTTTTCTCCAAACTCTTTTGAAACATAATTAAAGATGTCGTTGCAGCTGTCGGCCGAGAACAGTTGGGCGTAGTGTATCATCTCGTCCCATTGCGCCTCGGTTAGGCCACGGTCGAGGTGGGCGCGAGTGATGCCCAGCTTTATCATGGCAAACAGTAGGCCAGCGTTAAAGTTGTCGCCTGCGCCTATGGTGCTCACCGTCTCGGTGTGAGGCGTATCATACTGCTTGCGCCATGGGCCATCAGAAAACACTGTTACAGGGCCCGCGCCATCGGTGTAGACAAAGCGTTTGCAGTAGAACGATATCTGCGCCTTGTAGGTTTTGTCGGCATCGTCGGTGCGATACAAAATATTAAAGTCGTCGTGGCTGCCGCGCACCATGTCGGCCATCTCAAGGTTCTCAATCAGGTTGGGCGTCACGCGCATCACATCGTTGCGGTGCGAGGGGCGATAGTTTACATCGTAGAACAAGATGGCACCCTTTGAACGTGCATATTCGAGCAGTGCCGACACCTGTGGCCTTACCACGGGGTTTACGGCATAAAACGAGCCAAAGAGCACAATGTCGTCGGGCTGAATATCTGGATAGTCGAAGTCGAGATGTTCGTGAGGCGTGTCGCGGTAGAACACATAGTCGGCCTCGTTCTTTTCGTTTAAGAAAGCCAGCGACACGGGCGACTTGCTGCCCTGGTTAGCCTTAACGTTGCTGGCGTCTACGCCATTGTCTTTCAAAAATTGCACAATATGTTCGCCCACGCGGTCGTTGCCTGTTTCGGCAAAGAAGGTGGCGGGCACGCCAGCCCTTCCTAACGACACGATAGCGTTGAAGGTAGAGCCTCCTGGCACTGCCTCGATGGGTTTGTTGTTCTTAAAAATAATGTCGAGCATTGTCTCGCCAATGCCAATTACTTTTCGCATAGTGATATATTGATGTTTATGTTGTGTCAAACAAATTAAAATTCGACGCTTGCAAATATCTCAATATTTTGCGACATGACAAAGACTTTTTTCGTATTTTTGCATCCTGTAAATGTTATTTAAAGAGAAGAAGAAAAAATGACACCAGCATACAACCCATACCATTTCTGCCAATTAGCGAATGGCTTGCGCGTGGTACACTGCCAGTCGGCCTCGCACGTAATGTATTGTGGCTACGCCCTGAAGGTGGGTGCCCGCGACGAGCACCCCGACGAAGAGGGCATGGCACACTATAACGAGCACATGTCGTTTAAGGGCACCGAGCGTCGCACGTCGACAGCCGTTATCAACTATCTTGAGCGGGTAGGGGGCGACCTGAACGCCTACACCAACAAAGATGCCACCGTGTATCATGCCGCCGTGCTGTGCGAATATACGCCGCGCGCTGTCGACCTGCTCACCGACATGGTGTTTCATAGCACCTGCCCACAGGCCGAGATGGATAAAGAGGTAGAGGTGATATGCGACGAGATAGAAGGCTATAACGACACGCCCGCCGACCTTATCTACGACCAGCTCGAACACCTGTTGTTTGAGGGGCACGCCCTTGGGCATAGCACGCTGGGACAGCCCGACACCATTCGCGCCTACACCCACCAGCAGCTCATGGCCTTCCGACAGCGCCTGTATCAGCCTGAGCGCGCCGTGTTCTTTGCCTATGGCGATATCAACTTTGCCCGATTGGTGCGTCTGCTCAGCAAGGCGCACGGCTGCTCCATGCCTGAGCTCACGGCTGGCGGAGCAGTAGCCGTTGATGCTCTCTTGCCGCCACCCCCTTTCTTCGCCCAGCTGCCCGTGCTGCCCGCCTATAACCCTCGGCACGAGACCGAAGATAAAGACACCCATCAGTGCCACGTTATCTTGGGCACACGCGCCTATGGTCTGAACCACCCGCGCCGCATGACCTTGGCGCTGGTAACCAATCTGCTGGGTGGCCCAGGCATGTCGGCAAGGCTCAACCTGTCGTTGCGCGAGCGCAATGCCCTGGTTTATACCGTAGAGAGCTTCTTCATCACCTATTCAGATACCGGCGTGTGGGGCGTATATTTTGGTTGCGACCCCCACGATGTGTCGCGCTGCCGCCGACTGGTGCGCCGCGAGCTCGACCGATTGATGGCCGCCCCTCTCACCTCGGCCCAACTGCGTGCCGCCAAGCAGCAAATGAAGGGACAGGTGGCTG
>CAKQFW010000052.1 GCA_934230965.1 uncultured Prevotella sp. | reverse complement strand
TGATAAGCGGTATGGTAAGTATCGACCCCAGGGTTGTGATAAACGTCATCTCGGTCATAAGCGAAGGGTTGCGACCATACTTCATGCAAAACATGGTGCCATACGAGGCCACAGGCATGGCAATAATTACGGTGTTGATGTTGTTGATAACGTCGCTTACGCCACAAAATCTGAACAGAAAATAAACCGACAGCGGCACGACAACGAGGCGAAGCAACGAGGCAACATATACCTTAGGGCTGCCAATAATTTCTTTCAGCGGCAGGCGCGCCATAGACGAGCCTATCACCATTAATGCTGCCGGAATGGTGATGTTGCCCACCATGGTTACGGGGCGGGCAATAATGTCGGGGGTGCGCACGCCAAACGCCACCATCAGGGCAGCCACAAAAGCCGCTATCATGGCGGGCGAGAACAGCACTTTGGCGCTAAGGCTCTTCATATTGTGTTCGCCCTTTACCAGCATTACGCCAGCAGTAAAAATAAAAAACGTGTTCGGAATATTGAGCAGCGCAGCATAAAACACGGCCTTAGGGCCAAAGATGGCGCTAACAATGGGGTAGCCGATAAAGCCCACATTGGCAAACATCAATGCAAAGCCTATCATGCCTTGCTCGTCGCGGCTTTTAGACACAAAGCGCGGTACCCAAAAGCCATATACAAGCAGCAAGATATAAGTGAGGAAACTAATGCCGAGCAACGGAAGGATTAGGCTGCGGTCGGGCAGTTCGGCTCCCATCACCGACGATAATATCAGGGCCGGACAGGTAACATCTATCACGATAGACGACAATTTCTGGTCAAACTTATCGCCCATATACCCCAACTTGCACAGTGCATAACCCAGCACAACAATGGTGAAAAGTATCACCATTATCTCAACATTTTCCATCTTTTTATTTGTTTTTAAACCCTTTGCGAAAGCGTTTCAAAGAGAAACGCCTTCGGCAAAACACGAAAAGCTTACAGCATATCGTGGTTGGCAAAGCGTTGCTCGGCCAACTGCTCATACTTTGTGCCCTTACGGCCATAGTTGGCGTAGGGGTAGATGCTGATGCCTCCACGCGGCGTAAAGAGGCCAGTAACCTCAATATACTTGGGATCCATCAATCGGATGAGGTCTTTCATGATAATGTTTACACAGTCTTCATGAAAGTCGCCGTGGTTACGAAAGCTGAAGAGATACAGCTTCAGGCTCTTGCTCTCAACCATGCGCACGTCGGGCACATAGCTAATACGTATCTCAGCAAAGTCGGGCTGACCCGTAATGGGGCACAGCGAGGTAAACTCGGGGCAATTAAAGCGCACCCAATAGTCGTTTCCAGGATGCTTGTTTACAAAGGTTTCAAGCACCTCGGGGGCATAATCGTCGCGGTAGGGCGTCTTGGCGCCAAGGGCCTGCAAGCCCTCATCTTGTCTATTTTCCATATTCAATACTTGCTTCACTGTTAAACATTTAGCACCTTCCACACACTGTAGCTGATGCCGTTATCATAGGCGTCTTCGCCCTCTATCTGCTTAGTTTTCTTCACCACATAAATGGTAAGGGGCAGCACTGCCACCTCGTACAGCGTCTTCAGCACCACTTGGGTAACGATGAAGATGGGCAACTCGGCCGTAGGCACTACGCCATACAGCGCCAGGGGGAAGAAGATAAGGCTGTCGGCACCCTCGCCAAAGATGGTGCTGAGGATGGCGCGAAGCGAGAAGTTGCGGCCATCTGAATTTATTTTCATGCGGCTCATAACG
This sequence comes from uncultured Prevotella sp., assembly GCA_934230965.1. GTDB lineage: Bacteria > Bacteroidota > Bacteroidia > Bacteroidales > Bacteroidaceae > Prevotella. The sequence continues at coordinate 9,313 of CAKQFW010000052.1, read as the reverse complement.
TAGGCATTGACAAACGAGCCCACAAGAAACGCCACAAACGAGGCAGCTGCAATGCGGGGCGCCAAGCCAAAGATGGCATGAAAACCTTCATCATTATGCCAATAGGGGGCGCCAGGAATGGCGTCGGCAATGGCTCCGAACAGCACGAACAAGAAGTTCATGGCAAAGCCCAGCCAGATAAGCAGGCGCGCCTTGCGGTAGCCCCATACCTCGCACACACAATCGTTAATGATGTAGGAAACGGGAAAGACAATAAGTCCGCCCGTGATGTTGAATACACCTAATGAAATCTGTTTTGTCTCAAGCACGTTTGCCGTAATCAGGCACACGCAAAAAAGGATGCTGTAAAACAGGAACAGCACGCTCACATTATTCTTTTTGTCTGTCATAATTCTTGTTTTTAAGAGGTTTACCAAGCACTCTTTTGTTGGGAGCAAGCCCAAACAGTTTGCAAAATTACTAAAAAACCAAAAGATAGCAAAACAAACATGATAAAAACCTACCTTTTCTTTTGAGCATCACCATTTTATTCTTACATTTGCACTCACAGAAACAAGAAATAATTAATATTTGAAATATATGCAATTGAAAAGACTTACAACATCTATCCTCGCCCTTGCGGCCCTATCAACGGTTATGGCACAAGAGGTTACTACACTGGTTAAAGGCAACTGTTCGGCTGCCACTAAGTGGGTGTATTATCGCGACTGGGCGAAGCGCAACGTGAAAGAAGACAGCGTGGCAACAAAAAACGGCACCTTTGAAATAAATATAAAGGCCGACAAGAACGCTATTATGTATATAACAGCACCTAACACTCTGGCTGTGTATCTCTTCAACGATGGCACACCCGCCAACGTCGACCTCACAACAGGCACCTTGAAGGGTTCGGCATTAAACACACGTTATGGCACTTGCCAGCAGCGAACAAAGGTTTACACTGATAAGATAGAGCCTTTTGCCGAAGAATTTAGAAAACTGGCAAGCAATATGACGCTGGACCAGGCAGAACGAGAAAAACAGTCGCAGAAGCTTATTGAACAGATTACACCTATCGAGGAGCAACTAAACAAGGAGATACGCCAAATTATTAACGAGAACAAGGACAACCTCATTCCTGCTGCTTACATCACCAACATTGCGTACGACTGTGAGTTGGCAGAACTGAAGGCGCTTCTGTCTCCGTCGCGCCCCTACGCCTCTCACCCCATGCTGGCCCAAGCGCGACAGATGTTGGCCGACCTTGAACGTGCCGAAGCCATCATAGGCAAGCCCTTTACCGACCTTGAGATGAACGACACCGAGGGCAAGGCGCACAAGCTGAGCGAATATTGCGGCAAGGGCCGATACGTGCTTATCGACTTCTGGGCCAGCTGGTGTGGCCCCTGCCGAATGGAGATGCCTAACGTGAAAGCCAACTATGAGAAATATCATGACAAGGATTTCGACGTGGTGGGATTGTCGTTCGACAATAAGGCCGATGCATGGAAAAAGGCTATCAACGATATGGGCCTCAACTGGATACACCTGTCTGACCTTAAAGGATGGCGCTCAATAGCCGCTCAGACGTACGGAATCCAGGGCATACCCGCCTCGCTGCTTGTCAACCCTAAAGGCATCATCGTGGCTCGCGACCTTCGCGGTGAAGCGTTAGGAAAGAAGTTGGCCGAGATTTTTAAGTAAGTCGAAGTGTGATTCACAAATAATCAATGCATTAGAGCACCAAATACAATAATGAAAGGACAACAAAAGCAACCCTTTTTCTTACGTCACATAATGTATTTAAAAGAGTTGTTTTTGTTGTCCTTTTATTGTTTTCTATGTTGTTGTGTCTTTCACAACACGCTCGTTTTCTTTTTAGCGTCCCTCTTCGCCCAAGTAGCTATCCTTGAAGCCGAGGAAGTAGAGCACGCCATCGAGACCAATGGTGTTGATGCTCTGTTTGGCATTGGCCACCACACGTGGTTTGGCATGGAAAGCAATGCCGAGGCCCGCCTCGCCCAACATAGGTAGGTCGTTAGCGCCATCGCCTACAGCAATGGTCTGCGCAAGGTTCACCTTCTCAACCTGTGCAATAAGCTTCAGCAGTTCGGCCTTGCGGTGTCCGTCAACAATCTCGCCTACATAGCGACCCGTAAGTTTGCCATCTTCGCCTATCTCCAGTTCGTTGGCATACACATAGTCAATGCCATATTTGCGCTGAAGAAACTCGCCAAAATAGGTAAATCCACCACTAAGAATTGCTATCTTATAGCCGCAACGCTTAAGAACAGCCATCAGTCGGTCTACGCCTTCTGTGATGGGCATCTTGTTGGCAATGTCTTCCATCACGCTGGCATCAAGGCCTTTGAGCAAGGCTACTCGCCGTGTAAAGCTCTCTTTAAAGTTTATCTCGCCACGCATAGCACTCTCAGTGATGGCGCGCACCTCGGCACCCACGCCGGCACGGTCGGCCAGTTCGTCTATGCACTCGGTTTGAATGAGGGTAGAGTCCATATCGAAGCAAATGAGGCGGCGCATACGGCGATACATATCGTCTTTTTGAAACGAGAAGTCAATCTCCATGTCGGCCGAGATGTGCATCAGCTCTTCTTGCATGGCGGCGCGGTTTTCAGGATTGCCACGAAGCGAGAACTCGATGCAAGCACGGTTGTTGCGCTCGGGATGCTTGATGCTCATACGACCCGTAAGGCGTAAGATAGAGTCGATATTCAGGCCCTGCTTGGCTATAACCTTTGTGGCGGCCTCAATCTGTTTGGCCGACAAGGTGCGGCCTATGATGGTAAGGATGTAGCGGTTCTTGCCCTGACGGTTCACCCAGTTTTCATATTCGTCGTCGGTAACAGGCGCAAAGCCTATGTTTACGCCCAGCTCGGTGGCCTTAAAAAGAAGCTCTTTCATAACTTGGCCCGACGCGTTTTCGTCAATGCGAATGAGGATGCCCAGCGAGAGCGTTGAATGAATATCGGCCTGACCAATATCTAACACCTTAGCATCTTTGCTGGCCAATATCTCCATCACTGAAGCGGTAAGTCCTGGGCGGTCTTTACCTGTTATGCGAATAAGAATTTGTTCTTCTTTACTGTTTCTTGTTTCCATTATTATTGTTTTCTACAAAAAGGTTGACAGCGGCACGGCCTGTATTCATACAGCAGCGGCACCTATATTTATTAGCTATGCACAGTATGAGAGGTCTATGCATGGCCTATACGTATGCAAAGTTAATGAAAAAGTATTATAGTAACGCCTTTTACCTGCGCTGTTTGTAACAAATATCGTATCTTTATATAAGATAAGCTGCATTTCGGCAAAAATTACAAGCAAGCTTGCATCTTTGCTCTCAATTTGCATTATCTTTGTATTAGAATTAAAGCTTTTATATGCAATTTAATGTTTTATTCAAAGGATAAAACCTTGCCTTACTTATTTAAGTTTCGCAAGGCATCGACATGCAAAACTTGAGTTGATTATGCATAAATTATAATAAGGATATGATTATAAAGACTGTAAACGGGAAGACCCCACGCTGGGGAAACAATTGTTTTATTGCCGATAATGCAGCACTGAGCGGCGACTGCCTCTTGGGCGACGACTGCAGTGTGTGGTATAGCGCTGTGCTGCGTTCGGACGTTGACGCCATTCGCTGCGGAAACCGCGTGAACATACAAGACTGTGCCTGTATTCATCAAACAGGCGGCATGCCTTGTATCTTAGAAGATGATGTGTCGGTAGGACACGGAGCTGTGGTGCATGGGGCCACGGTGCGCAAAGGAGCCCTCATCGGCATGAACGCCACTGTGCTCGACAAGGCCGACATTGGCGAAGGCGCCATCATTGCTGCGGGCGCGGTGGTGCTACAAGGCACACATGTGCCTGCCCACGAAATATGGGGAGGCATACCTGCAAAAAAGGTGAAAGACTGTGCGCCAGGGCAAGCCGAAACCTTTGCTCGCCACTATGCGGGATACATTAAAGACTGGTATCGCGAGGAAGAATGATGCCTATAAAACGCATAAAACCTATAAGACCTGCAAGAATCTTATAGGTTTTATGCCTTATTCATCGTCAAGGTTGTCATCGTCAAAGCCGAACATGACGGGCTCGACGAAGGCATCAAGGGCGCGACGCTCCTTCTTGGTGGGTCGACCTGTGCCGCGAGCTCGATCAACAAAGCCACTGATTCGGCTCATCTCAAGCAGTTCATACTGTTTGGGGTCGGTAACGTTTTCATATATTTCGGGCAGCAACTTGGCGCCCACACGCTGCTCAATGGTTTTAAGTATCTTAAACGAATAAGTGATAGGCGGCTTCTTCACACTCACCACCTCGCCTACTTTCACCATATGACTGGGCTTCATGTTTTGCCCATTCATTGTTACACGCCCATTCTTACAAGCATCGGCCGCTATCGAGCGCGTTTTAAAGATGCGGGCTGCCCACAACCATTTGTCTATACGAGCTTCATTTGCCATATTGAAAATTACTTCTTACCCAGTTTATTGTATTGGTTCATCGTGATATCAATGCCAGCCAACACAAAGCTCTTTATGATATCAACAGCGGTATCGATGCTGGGCTGCAAGGTTTGCATATCATCGCTACTGTATTTTCCCAGCACCCAGTCGACCTGTGCACCACGAGCAAACTCGTTGCCAATGCCCATACGCAAGCGAGCATACTGCTGACCAATAAGTTGCTGAATATGTCCTAAACCATTATGACCGCCATTGCTACCATTGCCTTTCAAACGGAAGGCACCCAGTGGCAACGACAAGTCGTCAACCACCACAAGCAATCGTTTTTGGTCAATATTCTCCTTGTTCAGCCAGTAGCGCACAGCATTGCCGCTCAGGTTCATATAGGTGGTGGGTTTCAGCAAGAACACCTTACGGCCCTTCAGGCTACATTCGGCCACGTAGCCATAACGGCGGTCGTCGAAGCTTACGCCTGCAGCCTGTGCAAAGGCATCAAGCACCATAAAGCCTGTGTTGTGACGCGTGTTGTCATATTCGGCTCCAGGGTTTCCTAAACCCACAATCAAGTATTTGTCCATTTCTGTCTCTCCATTCGTGCCATCGCCATGCTTATGCGTGCGGCGGACACTCTTAAACAAAAAAGATATGATGTTAAACACCAAGATACAATAATATATATATAAAAGATATGGCCGATTCTACAAGACACAGCTTAATAGAAACGGCCATACAGTTTAAAAAATTATGCTATAAGCGCGTACGCTCACTGATTACTCAGCGTTAGCAGCGGCCGACATAGCGGCACGTGTCATCTTGATAGAGCATACGATAACGTCCTTGCCAGTAGCCAGCTCAAGACCCTCGAAGCTCAGCTCGCCAACCTTGATGCTCTTGCCAATCTTAAGGGCAGTAACGTCGATGTCGAGGTGCTCAGGAATCTGCTGATAGGGAGCGGTAACATTGATCTTACGGATAGAAAGGTTCATACGACCACCATCGCGAACACCCTGTGCCAAACCAACGAGCTTAACGGGAATACCGATAGTGATAGGCTTCTGATCGTTCACCTCGAGGAAGTCAACGTGCAGCAGCGCGTCAGTTACGGGGTGGAACTGAAGTTCCTTCATGATAGCGGTGTGGCTCTCGCCGTCAATAACGAGGTTGATTACATAGATGTGGGGAGTGTAAACTACCTTGCGGAGCTCGGCCATAGGAACAGCGAATGACATAGCAACGGGCTTGCCATCCTCAGCTGCCAAACCGTAAAGGTTACAGGGAACGAGTCCTTCTTTTCTCAATGCTTTAGAAGCTTTCTTGCCAAGGTCTGTACGCTTCTGACCTGTTACATTAATCTCTTTCATAATGTGTTACTCTAAATTAAGTTGTGAATATTAATACATGCCTTAATTCGCCATCACACGAGACGTATCTACATGATGTGCTCATAAAAGCGGTGCAAAGGTACTACTTTTCTTGTAAATGTGCAAAGAAACCCTAAAAAAACATAGGTTATTAGATGAAAGCAAAGCCTTTTGCTTGCCAGTTAGCGCTTTTTTAATTAAATTTGCAGTGCATTATTAATGAAACACAAATTATTAGAGAATGATTAATCGTGAATTGATAAGAATTAAGATAGTGCAGTTGACCTACGCTTACTATCAGAACGGCAACAAGAACATGGACAATGCCGAGAAAGAACTTCTTTTCAGCTTGTCAAAGGCTTATGATTTATACAATTATTTATTAGAGCTTATCGTAGCCATTACCCGTGAAGAGCAGCGTAGAGTAGAGATTAATACGAAACGAGCCTTGCGCGAAGGCACCGATGCCCCTTCTACAAAGTTTGCTTTCAACAAGTTTGCTACACAGTTGGAAGAAAACAAGATGCTAAACGAATTTATGGAGACCCAGAAACAAGACTGGGAGACTGACATTGAATTTGTACGTCGTCTTTGCACCGAGATAGAAGAGAGCGCCATCTACACCGACTATATGAACGACAAAGAAGAGTCGTATGAGGCCGACCGTGAGGTGTGGCGCAAGCTGTATAAAACATTTATTCAGGAGAACAAAGACCTTGACTCTCTCTTAGAGGAGAAGAGCCTGTATTGGAACGACGATAAAGACATTGTCGACACCTTCGTATTGAAGACCATCAAGCGCTTCGACCCCAAGAACTCTGGCAAGCAAGAGTTGCTGCCCGAATACAAAGATGAGGAAGATAAGGACTTTGCTCGCAAGCTGTTCCGCGCTACCATCCTCAATGCCGACCAGTATCAGCGCTATATGAGCGAAACATCTCGCAACTGGGACTTCTCTCGTCTGGCCTACATGGACGTAGTGATTATGCAGATTGCCATTGCCGAGATGCTCACCTTCCCCAACATCCCCGTTAGTGTCACCATCAACGAGTATGTAGAGTTGGCCAAGATTTACTCTACCCCACGCAGTGGCGGCTATATCAACGGTATGCTCGATGCCATTGCCCGCTTCCTCATTGATAGCGGCAAGATGTTTAAGTCGATGAACGAGCCCCGCTCAAAGAAAACTAAGACTGAGGATGCAAGCGCTGCCAACGAGCAGAACGCTGAAGCTGAAAGCACCAGTGCCGAGTAAGCATTTTCCTTAAACATTAGTAGTAAAATAAAAATAAATAAAATAAGAACAGTATGATTACATTATTTCTTGCCGCACAAACAGCAAACGCAAATCAAGGCGGTGGCGGCATTGGCATGCTTGTCATGATGGTAGCTATTTTCGCCATCATGTGGTTGTTTATGATTCGTCCCCAGCAGAAGCGTCAGAAAGAAATTCGCAAGTTTCAAGACGCGCTGACCTCTGGCAGCAAAGTAGTAACTGGTGGTGGCATTTACGGCACCGTAAAGAGCATCGACTTGGTTACCAATAAGATAGAACTGGAGATTGCCCGTGGCGTGGTTATCACTGTTGATAAGAACAGTGTTTTTGCCGACGTCAACGCCAGCAAGGCCCAGTAACACAGAGGGGCGTCGGTTGCCCAAGATAATTTGAGGCTTCGATTGCCCAAGATAACTTGAGGCTTCGGTTGCCCAAGATAATTTGAGGTTTCGGTTGCCAATCGCTATTAGTTGACAACAGTCGCTAACCATGAGGCAACTCTAACCGCCAAAGACAAATAAAACTCAGCAGTGCTGATGAAAATAAATCCTATAAACATATACAGGGCCATCAGGAATTTCTTGTTCAGTCAGCTGAACAAGGAATTTCTGTTTTTTTTGTTCTTTCTTTTCCTCAGCAGCATCTTCTGGCTGATGATGACGCTGAACGAAACGTATGAACAAGAGATATGTGTGCCTGTAAAGCTTACCAACGTACCCAAGAACGTTATCATTACCACCGAGATAGAAGACACTATCAAGGCCACAGTGCGCGACAAGGGTTACACGCTGGCAGGCTATCTTTATGGCGACCGCATCAACCCTGTTACCGTCAACTTCAATGCCTATGCCAACAAGAACACAGGCTACGGCATGGTGCCACAGGTTGACATATTAAAGTTTCTTACGCAACGGCTACGCGCCTCGTCAAAGATTTCAGCAGTAAAGCCCGACCGTTTAGACTTCTACTTCAGCTATGGCACCGCAAAGGTTGTGCCTGTAAAGCTTGATGGCACCATCACCCCCGACAAGAGTTATTATTTGGCTCGCACCCACATCTCGCCCGAGAACGTTACTGTTTATGCCAATAAGAAGTTGCTCGACAGTTTACAGTATGTGCTGACCGAGGCCGTCAACATTAAAAACTTCAACGACACGGTAAAGTGCGAGGTAAAGATGGCGCACAAGCGAGGTCTAAAGATTATCCCCGATAAGATAACCCTGACCCTCTTCCCCGACATCCTTACCGAAGAAGTGATGGAGGTGCCCATCCGCGCCATCAACACCCCCGAAGGCAAGGTGTTACGCACCTTCCCTGCAAGAGTAAAGATACGCTTTACGGTAGGTGCCAGCATGTTCCGCAAGGTAAAGGCCGAACACTTCCTTGTGGTGGTCGACTATAACGACATTGCCGCCCACCCCTCTGACAAGTGTCGACTACAGCTACGCACCATGCCGCCAGCCGTGCGCAACGCACGACTTGAGATACAAAACATCGACTACATTATTGAGCAGCAATAATTGTCATCGAGCATAATGTTATTAAGCAATAAGCTCATCAAACAGCAAAGCAAGCCCATGCAACGTATAGCGATAACAGGAGGAATAGGAAGCGGCAAATCGTTTGTTTGCCGACTACTGACCGAGCGAGGCATCAGCGTTTACGACTGTGATGCCGCCGCCAAGCGCCTCATGTTTACATCGCCCACGCTGAAGGCACAGCTGCAAGCCTTGGTAGGCAATGCGGTGTATGATGCCGAAGGCCACCTACAAAAAGCCATACTGTCGCAATATCTGTTGCAGAGCGAGGCCCACAAGCAGGCCGTAAACAATGTGGTGCACCCCGCCGTGGCTGCCGACTTTATACAGTCGGGATACACATGGCTTGAGAGCGCCATCCTCTTCGACAGCCAATTCAACCAGCGCGTACCCTTCACCCATGTGGTATGCGTAACAGCTCCGCTTGAGGTGCGCGTAGCTCGCATCATGTCCCGCGATAACATTGGCCGAGAGCAAGCCTTAGCATGGATAAACCACCAGCTGCCGCAAGAAGAGGTGATACAGCGCAGCCAGTTCTGCATAGTGAACGATGGCGAGCAAGCCCTTGAACCACAGATTGACGCTCTGCTGCAAGCTGTGAACAAGCAAGGCTCCCCCTCTCCTCCACCCCATCAACAAGAACATAATTATCAACAAAATAAA
>CAKQFW010000051.1 GCA_934230965.1 uncultured Prevotella sp. | reverse complement strand
TGAGCATTGGCAATGCCTGTGTTCTCGTGTAACGGAATGTAGATGACATTGTCTTGCACGATAGATATTGTTTCGTCTTGCGTATTGTCAACTATTGCTATGGTTATGTTATTGCCGAGACGTGTTATTTTTGATGTCAATAGCTTAACGTCAGGATTGAACGTGACGATGACTACTCCTATGATATTCATGTTTGTTTTCATCTTTTATTTATTTATTCCATATTCCCTTTGCCTGATGAGTAGACAGAAGTCTGAATTGAATGAAATTGATGATGGCAGATACGAGTGTTGATAAAATGAGAATAGACAACATTCCTGTTGTACCCGCATACTGACAGGCAATATATGATAAGGGAACAAATATAAACATCTCTGTAACGGTGACAGTTAGTATCATGCGTATTTTCCCTATGCCCATTAGGATGAATGAATAACAGTTGCTTGCAATCAATACGAACATGTATATGGCCATCATAATGTTCAAAAATATGGGTACGTTTACTTTGTCACCTATCCACAATCGGTAGAACACAGGGGCAAAAGCAACCATAAGTACTAAAGTTACAATACATGCTAACAAAAGTAGGTTCATTTTGTACATAGTACGACGTATCCAGTCCCATTCTCCCTTTGTATAGGCATCTGTAGTAGCCGACCACAATGGAGCTGCAACGATGCAAAATAACATAAATAAAATGCTGAAATAACGGTATGCTATCTGATAAGGGGTCACCTCAGCTGGAGTCATTACATGCGATATGATGATGTTCGATGACATGAAAAGCATAAGCCCTGATATCTGTATGATGAAAAATTTTACACCTAATCCGAATAGGGAACGCACTGACGCACGGTCGAAAAACTTTATTGAAGGGGATAGAAAACGATATCTCCTGCAAAATGATATGGGGTAGGCCACTATGTATACCAATAATGGAGATGCTGTAAAGGCTACAGCTACGGTCATAAGGTTGCTTCGCCCAAACTGGGCTAAGACAAATATTATACAGAGAGCTATTGTTTCGCCTAAAACAACAAGCAGATTGTTTATGGCGGGCAGTTGCAACCCCATGTACATGTTGCCTATAAACTTGAATATAAATGTTGCACCCATTATGGACATAGAGGCTATAAGTATGCCACGCATATTGGGAACCATTTGGGGAGAAACGTTCAGTAGGGCGTTGCAGTCGATAAACTGTAAAGCAATGCCAAACGTTACAATAAGCGGAACCAAAATCAATATGAGCATGAAAAATGTGGTGCTAACCTGTTGGCGTGCCATATAATGGTTGCCTTTAGCCATTGCTTCGGCCAGACGGTTACGCAAGCCGTTACCAAGCCCTACGTCAATGGCATCTATACCCAACAAGATGGAATTGACTGTGAGCCAAATTCCATATTCGTAACTCGAAAGACATTGCAACGATAGCGGTACTATTAAGAACTGTACAAGGCAGCTCCAACCTTTTATTACAAGCGAACCCGCAATGTTTTTCTTTATCAGTGACGTGCGCCTGTCGCCATCAAACAGTGTTTTCCAGTTCATTCTTTTGTCTTTTGGGTGCTATTGATGTATTTCTTTGAAAAATCAAGTGTGATACTTGTATCATGTTTAATTAGCATTGAGAAAATTATCGTAAACTGAATTACCGTGGATAAGTTTACAAACAAACTCTCTTGATAAAACTGCATGACAAGTGCGAAAATAAAATAAGTGTATAGACACTTAGCAAGAGGATTTCCGTTTTTTACAAGTCGGTACATCCAACCTGTCAGTAGCCCCCAAACAGATGCAAAAAATGCAACACCTTTATAGCCAAAGTCCTCAAAGTAGGGCTGAAAGACAGTGTATATATTAGTAGGAACAGGAACAAAAACAAATTCCTGCAATTGGTTTTGAACATAATAATTTCCTATGCCGAGTTTGGTTAAGAAGGCATAGAAAAAGGCAAACGAAAATGTTCCGAATTGGTCGATAAGTTTTTCTTGTGCCCACTCAAAAGCCACCGAAGGTGATAATATGTACATAGAGAAAAAATCGAGAAATGTTGTTTCTTCGGTTTCTGCACCAGCATTGCGTAAGTTATTGAACTCATAAAAAAGTAATAAAATAGCAACTGCACTGATTATAATGTTTTTTATCTGAATCTTTCCTTTTTCATACATTATATATAATGTGGAAAGTGTAAGAATAAAGATAGGCGTCTTTGACATGATAGCAATAGTGCAAAGAATGTTAGACACAATACTAGCTGTAAAACGCCATTTAGAAGTATTAGGATATTTCCAAATTTCTACAATGAATAATGCCTGATTAATAGGTGAAATGTATTTTAATAATGACATTAATGTGTCTTTTTGACCATAATTCGAAAATATTCGGATGTTGTTCAACAGGTTGTCCATATCAAACATTAGAGCCATTTTTATCATCTGATAAAAATACAATGGGCTACATACCATAGCTATGATAAACAGCAATTTGTATAGATAGTGTGATGTTTCTATGGGCTTTTCTATACAGGAATCCTCAGTTGAAGGTAATGCGTAAAAAGTAAGGATACTTGTAAAAATAATTATAGGAGTCCAAATCATTACACAGTTAAACAAACGGTCGCGCAAAGGGTATAGATTATCTCCGAATAAGGCGAATAATAAAAAAATACTGAGCCACACCGCAGATGTAAGCATCCATGGTGAGAAGGCATCGCCAATTTTGAATAATATGAAAACTGTGACAAGCACAGCAAAAATAATCAAAAGAGAATATATCATTTGTCAAAAACTATTATTTCATGCGCCACAGTTCAAATTTCTTTCGGTAGAGCACGTATATCAATGTAATGAACAGTGAGTAAAAAAGCCATATGAAGATGTTGGCCACCCAATGAGGGTGTAACGGCGATATTGGTACCTGATTGTTTACAATCTTTATGAATGTTGGCCTTGTGCGTTCCATTTCCATTTTCGCCATCATGGCTTTCATGTTCACTTCATTTCGAATTTCCATAAGACGGTTTTCTTCATCTTGAAAAGTCTTAAGATATTGAGCTACTTCTGGCCTTTCAAGGTCAAAGTTAGAGTCTGCAAATTGTGCTGCACGATGTATTGCTTGTTGATACTCGGCTTCTACTTTTCTTCTTTCGGCGAGTTTATGGCGATAGTCAATAGTCGCTTTTTTTACCATATAGGCTGTCATAAATGCGTGTAGGCGCCCAATGACAGTGTCAACCATAGCACAGGCTACGACCGCGTCTTGTAATTCAACTTGAATAGTAATGGTGTTGTTATGAAGGTTTAGTTCATATTTTATCCTATCATTAATCTGATTTATAATGCTTTTTTCATCAATACTCCACCAAGGCTTTTGTTCACGTGTGGCAAGATAATGACCAAAATTCATTTTCTTGTTGTCAGAGGTAACAATATTCGCTGTTTGTAAGGAGTTAACGAAAACATCAGCCTCTAATATCTTTATGTATACTTGTGCTTCAGTTAGAACATTACTTTCAGAAGGGTTTAACAACTCTTTTAGCGCGTACTGCAAACCATTACCATATTCGAGCGGATTTTTATCGTTTGTGTCAATGGATATGCGCGCCCTTGATGCGTATGAAGTAGGTATACTTGCTGATACTATACACGCGCAAATTACAGCCATAATTGTCGTCAATGCGAAAAGACGTCTGTTTCTGACACATTCTTTCCATACAGAAAAGTTAACATTTGGTTTCATTCGCGTCTAAAGATATGTCATTAATCACAAATAGTTGCTTTTTGTTTTTCCACACCAATATACTTAATCTAAAGATAAAGCCAAGAAAAAGATAAGTGATGAGGTACATAATCTTTGGCTTGTTGCAGTGCTTCAAAGGTACAGATGCTGGTTGTATAACAGTAAAAGCAGGGGTGCGTTCTTGTACCTTGGCGCGTGCCATTTGTAACTGTTGCTCCAACTGGGTGTAGATGTTATATTGAAGTTGCATGTCGTTTTCCATATCGTCTTGTTTAAGACGCACGCTAGCAAGTATAGCATCAGTATTTGAGTCGCTGAAAGATGCATACCGTTGTCGCATTTTTACATATTTTTCTCTTGCCTCTTCACACAACTTCTCCATAAACTTAAGATCGTTGCGTGCTTTTGTGGTTTTATATTTTGTAATGTAACGCTGAAGTACGTTTTTTACCGAGTCTGTCAGCGCTGCAGAAACATATGGATTTTGGTCAACGACACTTATTTCAATAACATTGGTTTTCTTGTCAACACTACATGTAATATTTTTGTCAATGCAACTCGCAATGTCATGCTGTTCGCGTGTAAGCCAAAAAGGATTTACACCTTTCTGTCCTTTAGGGTCGGCGGGTGTAGATGCTAAATTACTGAGTAATTTTCCAATTAGCATAAAAGGATATGACCACCATGTACTTTTTTGGTCATTCTTCAGATATTGATAGTATGTGGTGTTCACTTTCCCATCGGGTGTTTTGACTTTTATGTCAAATAAGCTGACAAGGAAATTTGTTGATGACATAATATCTGGGTAAATTTCAGGGTATATGGCATCGCCATCAGGATTAGCATCATTATACAATCCTACCATTGATGCCAAAGATGATACTTTTGACAACATGTTGTTGCCCGACACTTCTGGTGCCAGTGACACTGTTGTAGAATATTCTTTTGGGATGCTGAATGCAACAATTACTCCAAATATTCCGAACCCACAGAGCCATAAGGTTATTGCACGTCGGTCGTTTCTGATTATTTTAATCAAAGTTATGACATTGAATGATAATGTCTTTTTCCCATTTCTTATTTTACTCATATTTCTTAAATACTTTTCTCACAGTGCCATCGCTCATCTTTTCAATATATATCTGCGATGGCAGCGTTGAGGCGTTTGTATGTGTGTAGTTACGTCCGAAAAGGTCGGTGCGCTGCCATAGTGTAGTAGGGGTTTGCACATTGCTGATGCCCGTTTCTACATTCATGGCGGGAACCATTGTCTCAAGGGCGTCAAGGCGAGTCTTGAGGTGTGTCAGAACATCGTCAATCTGTTCAGAAAGCGTATTCTTACACTCGCCATTAAATACCTCTTGGTGCATGGCACGGCTTTGCTCAAAGGCTTCGCCAATGTTATCTTTCATTTTGTTCAAACAATCGCTCACCGAGGCGTATATACCGTCTTTCTTTTCGTTGTATAATTCTTTATATTTTTCTACGAAGCCTTTCTTTTTGAACAGTTCTGGATAATAGAACACATCCATCTTATGCTGATTGCTCCATGTGTTGTCGTCAACGAGGAACGAAGAGTCTAAGTCCCATAGCGTGGCCATCTTCAGTTTGTCGTCGTTAGGCTCGTTTTCGCTGAGCTCATTTTTATATAAATATGCATTGCTGCCAGCGGCATCACTTGAACCAAGAATGTCGTGCGCGAGTATCCAGCGAGCAAACTCTGTATAGTCGAGATAGTTGTCTGCTTCGTTGTCTGAGAAGATTGCTTCCTCAACACTATTCATGTATGTGGTGATGTTGGCCAGTTCGGCTTCTGTCACATCGTCTGAGTCGGGATACTTAAAGGTGTAACCCATGGCCTTGTTCTGATGGTTTGTCTTGAAATATACTTCGCCAGGTTTCCACCAATAGGCATCGTTCTCAACGAGTAGGCCTTTCTTGCCGATGTTTACTCGGCTATCACTGCGCTCAAATGTTTCTGACAGGTGATATATGCCTTGATACTTTCCGTTTAACACAAGGTTTACAAACTGTGTGCGAGGCACCCATGAAAAACCAAGAGCGCTGCATACGGCGTTCCCCATCTCGGTTAAGATGTTACTTTCGGCACCTTTCATGGCCTTGTTCCATGTGTGAATCGATAGTAACGCCCAATCTTTACTTTTAGCTTTGCCGCCGTTGGGAGTTAGTAAATCGGCTTTCTTTGATAACTTTAATTTATAGGGATGCTGAGGAAGATTTGCTCCTGTTGAGTTTCCCCTTATTTTCATTCGCATGCCCGACTCTCCTTTTACATAGTCGCCGCTGTCGTAGAGGGTTTCGCCTTTTAATGTAATGACCATACGTCCTGGCACATGTTCACTCACGATGCTTGTGCCCCAACTTCCTTCTGGGGGCGTTACCACGGTGGCCGTTGGCTCTACGTGGTCAATGGTTTCAATGGTCAGCAACGGTAAGTCGGGCCACTGCTTTGTTTCTTCATTCTCGGCTTGTGCCGCGACAGTGTTTGATACGATCAATAGTGCAGCCATCATATATGATACTAATGAATGGCTTCTTTGCTTCTTTTTAAATAACATTTGGTCTTTTATTGTTTATTAATTAACTATCTTCAAAACACAGTTTCTGCTTATTTCGACATGTTAGCAATGGTGGCAATCATGGCGGCAATGCTTGACATGCTGCTACCCAAGCTCATGGTCTCGGCCATGCTCATCTTACGTTTCAGCTTAGCGGGCACTACAATCTCGCAGCCGGGCTGCACCTTTGCGCCGTGGCTCATCTTGGCCACTTTACCATTCATATATATAATGTAGGCGTTGCGCTTCACAGCGTCGGTGGCGTAACCGCCAGCCTGATCGATATAGTAGCTGGGCTTCTTGCCCTTTTCGTAGGCCACGGTGTTAGCATACATCACGGCACCGTTAATCTTCACGGTTCCGTTATATTGCGGCACGATGAGGCGGTCGCCTTCGCGCAGAATGATGTCGGCGTCGCTGCCTGGTTCTTTGATGGCGGCAGCCAAGTCGATGCCCACAGGATATTCGTCGGGCACACTGAAACGCTCCATGTTGGCGTTCTTTGCACCTTCGGCTGCTTGCTGTATGCCACCAGCGTTGTTGCTGCTGGCTGCCAGCTCAAGCAGGTTTTTGCGTTGCTGCTCGCTCTGCATCTGATAGGCGGCAAGCATACGTGCCTTCTCGTTTTCGTTGGCTTTGCGCACCAGTCGGGCACCCTTAATGTAGGCCAGCGCATTGCCGCCACCAGCTTTATAGTAGAGGTCGCTCAGGCGCAGGTTGTTACGTGTGAGCGAGTAGGTGCCAGCAAACATTACCTCGCCCTCAACCTTCACATTTTGCTGCTCGGTATAGGCGGGGCTCTTCATGATGTAAACCTCGTCGAAGGGCATGAGCACGAAGCCCGGTGTGCCGTCAACCACGAAACCATCTTTCAGGCTCAGCGTAAAGTTTTTAGCAATGATGCTATCTGGGCGCAAGGCTTTGGGGTCGTTTACGCGACGGCTTACGCTCACCTTTGCGGTCGAAGCCTTGTCGGTTAGGCCACCTGCTTGCAGCACAAAGTCTTCAATAGTTTCGTTATCAGCATATTGGTAGATGCCGGGGAAGCGCACCTCGCCACGTATGGTAAGGGTGCGTTGTGTTACCTGTTCGGGCTTGGTCGAGATAAACAGTACGTCGTTCTCTTTTAAGGGCACGTCGGCCACCTTGCCGCTCAGTATGCCACCCAGGTCAATGCTCAGCACTTCGAGGGTGCGGTCGGCCTTCATGCGGTGTATGACGGCGCGGTTTGTGAAGGCGGCTTCGGTCACGCCATCGGCTTGCTCAATGAGCGAGCGCACGCTGTTAACCTGTTCGCCCAGGTTATAGAGGCCGGGGCGGAACACGGCGCCTTTCAGCTCAACGGTGTTCTTATAGCGTTGCAGCACCGAGTCAACTGATACTGAGTCGCCATCGGCAATGTGGAAGCTGGCAAAGTCAAACTCGCCCACGTTGAACACGGCATGCTCGTTGCCCGACTTGCGGAACACGCGCACACTCTTGCGGTAGGCATCGCCAGTGAAGTTGCCCGAATATTTCAGCAGCGAGGCAATGCTTTCGTTCTGCTTCATCTCGTAGAACATGGGGCGCTTTACCTTGCCTGTTATGTTTACAAGGCAGTCGTAGGGGCCTACCACGATAACGTCGTTATCGGCCAATCGCACGTTGCCAGTAAGTTTTCCGTTCAAGATATAGTCGTATATGTCTACCACGGTAACGAGCTTGCTGTTGCGATACACCTTAATGTTGCGCAGTGTACCAATGTCGTTTGTGCCGCCAGCCATATATAGGGCATGAAACACGGTAGCAAAGGCCGATAGGGTGTAGGTGCCAGGGGTTTTTACCTCGCCCATCACGTTTACCATGATGGTGCGTGTTTGTCCCACCGTAAGTTTTATCTTGCTGCTACTATAACGGCTGCCCAAGGTGCTGCGTAGGCGGGCGTTGGCCTGAGCCACTGTCAGTCCGCTTACGGCTACGGGTCCAAAGCCTTCAATCGTAACTTCGCCATCGGGCGATACGGTGCTTTCAATGGTGCGTTGCGAGGCACCATACACATCAATGATAACGGCATCGCCAGGCCCCAGACGATAGTTCTGCGGTGTGGCAATGTTCATATTGGGCTCAAAGGTAAGCTCGGTGTTGTTGAAGATGTCGCGGCCAAACACCTTTTTGCGTTCGCGCTCGCGTTCTTCCATCAGCTGCTTTACCAGCGTGGCGGTGTCGGTGGGCATAAACAGTCCCAGCTCGCTCTCCATAGCCAGCTGGTCTTCGTCGGCGTATGCCTTTCCGCCATTGCTGCTCTTCTTGCTCTTGCGAAGGTCTTGTATGCGGCTGTCGCTCAGGCTGTTGTCGTCTTCGGCCTGTGCATCGATGAGTGACGATCCTGTTGCTTTCTTCTTTCCGTTGTTCTTGCGCATGCGGCTGTCGTCGGCTTTCCCCTCGCCGTCAGACACATAGCCCACGGCGTTGCCCTTCTTCATACTTTCATATTTCTGTCTTACGCGTCGTATCTGCTGTATGTCAACGCCACGTTGCATCAGTTTGGTCACAATCTGTGTTTGCGATGTTCCAGCGTTATGCTCCTTCAGCACGAAGGCCATCACTTGGTTGTCGGTCATGCCTGATTGTGCCTTGGCGCTCACGGTCGCCATCAGCAGCAGGAGAAGGAAAAAAGCAAGTTTCTTCATTGTCTTTTTATATCTAAATAAAATAGTTGTATTGTTTCTTGATGTATATAGTTGTGTTTGGCTTAAAACCTGTGTCTTATCACACAGAGGTTATCAGAAGCGTTTGCCGCTTACGATGCATGCCACGGTTTTAAACACAATGCTGATGTCGGTCCATAGGGTGCGGTGCTCAAGATAGTGTATGTCCATGTGCAAGCGCTTCAGCATTTTTTGCATAGTGTCGGTGTAGCCATTATAGAGGGTGGCTTCTGAGGTGAGGCCAGGGCGCATCTCAAACAGTAGGGGGTAGCTGCTGTCGTGCTCCATTATCTTGTCGATAAAGTATTGGCGTTCGGGGCGCGGCCCTACGATAGACATATCGCCCTTTAGCACGTTCCACAACTGTGGCAACTCGTCGAGATGATGATCGCGCAGAAACATCTCCAATGGGGTAGAGCAGGTGCTGTCGCTCTTGGCTACCAGCTGTGGGCCATTGTCTTCGATAACGCTACTCATTGTTCTAAATTTAAATATCGTAAACGGCTTGCCTTTGTAGCCTATGCGCTCTTGGCGGAAGAAGACGGGGCCGTTGCCTTGGCGCTTCATCAGCACGCTGATAAGCAAGAAGACGGGCGAGAGGACAATCAGGCCCAATAGTGAGCACAGAATGTCGGCAAAGCGTTTCACCCCTCGTTCGGCTACGCTCATGCGGTCGTGTGTGATGTTAGCGTTTATTGTTTGGTACATGTTCTTTTACGTCGTGTGTTTTGGTACACCTTATCTATATAACTGAAAAAAGTTTAAAATGTTGTATTGCACGATACCTTTTCTATCGGTTTCTATGCGTTTCGGCCGAATTTCAGCACCCACCAACCGTTCGGTGCGGTTTAACCATTCTCTCTCAATATTCATAATCGTCGATAAAAAAGACATGCGTAGCCTAAGTTATAATATATAATCAGCTTGCAAAGTTACGCTTTTTTACCCACATATCTTTCTTTTTGTCTCCCTTTTATTAGTTTTACCTTATAATAGCGGCCTGTTGTTTGCAATAAAACCGCGATAGCTGCGTTATCATTGTAACAAAACCAGCCAATCATGAATAAACCATCAAACAGAGCCCCAATTTCAGTTCTCATGTCGGTGTATAAGAAAGAGCAGGCGCCCTTTCTCAAGGCCAGTCTCGACAGCGTGTTTGCGCAAACCCTTTGTGCCGACGAGGTGGTGCTTATCAAAGATGGCCCCCTCACGCCCGAGCTCGACGCCGTAATCAGCGATATGCAGCGAGAGCACTGCGAGTTGCGTGTGGTGGCCTATGCCGAAAACCGCGGGTTAGGCCACTGCTTAAACGATGGCCTGAAGCTGTGCAAGCATGACATTGTGGCGCGTATGGATACCGATGATATATGCATGCCGCAACGTTTCGAGCAGCAGTATGCCTTCTTGCAGTCGCACCCCGATTATGCGCTGGTGGGCGCTTGGATTGACGAGTTTGTCGACACGCCCGCTCTGTGCCGAGCTACGCGCAAGGTGCCTGAAACGGCCAGCGAGATTGTGCGCTATGCCAAGAGCCGTTGCCCCTTCAACCATCCCACGGTGATGTATCGCAAGCAAGCGGTGCTCGATGCCGAAGGCTATCTGGTGGAGTATTTCCCCGAAGACTATTTCTTGTGGATACGCATGCTGATGAATGGTGCCAAGTGTTACAACATACAGCGTTCGTTGTTGTGGTTTCGATATTCGCCCGAGACGGTGGCCCGCCGTGGCGGATGGCGCTATGCCAAAGACGAGGTGGTGGTGCAAATAAACATACACCGCCTGGGCTTTACCTCGCTGCCTCAGATGCTGAAAAACATGGCCATACGCTTCACCACCCGCATCATGCCCATGAAGATACGCGTCTTCATCTACTCGCTTATTCGGAAGGTGTAGAGGGAGAGAGAGGGGGAGGGTGATAAGCGTGTGCGTTATTTATTCTCTCTCTTTTTATCTACACTCTCTCTCTTTAATTGCCTCCAATAAAATCTTTAGGTAAAAGACCAAACTGCTTTTGAAAGCATTGTGTAAAGTAAGATGGAGAACTAAAACCAACGGTATAGC
>CAKQFW010000050.1 GCA_934230965.1 uncultured Prevotella sp. | reverse complement strand
GTGCATCGACCGTTATGAGCATGTGCATCGACCGTTATGAGCATGTGCATCGACCGTTATGAGCATGTGCATCGACCATTACGAGATAACATTCTGCTGGGTTTCACGAAACGAAAGGATGGGTTTCACGAAACGAAAGGATGGCTTTTGAGCAACAATAGCATTGTTATTATATGATTTACAGCATGTTATCGTTTCACAAACATAAAGCAATTGCTATTATTTTTCACCCCACGCTTTTCATCATCGTTTACTAAACCGTTTTACACCTTCCTCCATTCGTTTACTAAACCGTTTTACACCTTCCTCCATTCGTTTTCTAATCCGCTTTACACCTTCCACCATTCGTTTACTAATACGCTTCACACCTTCCTACATTCGTTTTCTAATCCGCTTTACACCTTCCACCATTCGTTTACTAATACGCTTTACACCTTAAATCTTTTAGCAGCATTTATGCTCGTTCTTGCTGGCAACACGTTTGCCCAAACCTCAACCGACACATTGGTAGTGACCACACAGCCGCAGATGCACTGTCAGAACTGTGAGAAGAAAATAAAAACCAACATTAGGTTTGTAAAAGGCACTAAAGACATCAACACCTCTATAGACGACCAAAAGGTAACGATTGTATACGACTGTAAGAAAGCAAAGTATGAAGACTTTGTGGCCGCCTTCAAGAAAATAGGATATGAAATAAAAAAGAAATAATAGACAATAGAAAACGTCGCCTTCTTACTTTGTTACTTGCAATAGTAAGAAGGCGACGATTGTTGTTTGGGGGGAGGGATTATTTATCACGAAAATCTAATAAAAGTTTATCTATCATAGGTTTTAACGTCGGGATATCATATACAATTGTATCCCAAAGACTTGTAGGATCTATCGTATAATATCCGTGCACTAAAACATGGCGCATACCCTCAATTTGTCTCCAATTTACTTCAGTATGAGCTTCTCTGAATTCTTTTGTAAGCATGTAAACTGCCTCACCAATAATCTCAACAAGCTTTACAAATCCATAGAAAAGCACAGCATTTGCTTGTAGGTCTTCTAACTTATACTGTTCTTTATAAATAAGCAATTGGTTTATAGCCGATTGAATATGCTCCAACCGTCCCTTATCTTTAACCTTCTCTCTCATAAATCAAGAATTTATCTTTTTGCACTGTTTGTTCGGCAAAAGGCAGTAAGCGTCCTTCTTCAACAAGGTCTACACTACGATGAAGGATGTCTTCAAGCCCTATCATCATGCCAGAGATTGACATAAGCGTAATTCTTGCGTTGTCTCTATCATATTCAACAAGAATATCAACATCGCTATCAGGAGTTTCTTCCCCACGAGAGCAAGAGCCAAAAAGCCATGCTTTCTTTACAGGCTGTTCGATAAAGAACTGCTGTATCTTGGGAATCATGTTTTTAACATCGTTGCTAATCATATCTCAGTACATATCGTTTAACAATTGCAAATATAATCATTTGTTGAGATATAACAAAGTTTTAATCTTAAAAGATAATAAAGGTAAAAGATATTTGTAGTATTAAGCAAGTAGAAAATACGCGCTGCAGCAGCCATCTTCTGATACCACGGCATAGAAAGCGAGATGTGAAAAAATTATAACATATTTTAGGTTTCACGCTTAATTGGTTGTCAATAATATCTTTATATGTCGTGAAACGTTAAAAAGGAGACTTTTGCGCCGTTGTTATGAAAAAAATATTATTGGTTTCGCTTTCCCATGTACATTTATTTTTATAATTTTGCAAGACAATTCCTAAAAGTTGAACTTCGTCGAAAGACAAAATAATATAATAACGAATGGTAGAACCCACACTTTCTCCGTGGAATAAGGCGCTTGCGCTAATACGAGCCAACGTCACGGAGCAGGTTTACAATACATGGTTTCAGAAAATCGTGTTCGAGTCGTATAACGAGGCTACGAAGACGGTTTTGCTTCAAGTACCCAGCCCCTTTGTGTGCGAGTATGTGGAGGAAAACTATGTAGACTTATTGGGTAAAGCTCTTCGCGACAATTTCTGTCCCGAAGTGCGTCTGCGCTACCGTGTAGTAACTGATCAGGAGCACCATTTGGGTCAGACCATCTCGTCAGAACCCGAAACCGATGGCACACCTGGCGGTTCGTCACGCCCCCGCAGCTTGGCACAGCAGCCCAAGCCTCAGGTGGCCGCTTTCGACTCGCAGCTCAACCCCAAGCAAACATTCGACAATTATATAGAGGGTGTGTGCAACAAGTTGCCACGTTCTGTAGGCGAGTCGTTGGCCGAACATCCCAACACGCCACAGTTTAACCCCTTCTTTATCTACGGCCCGTCGGGCAGTGGCAAGACGCACCTTATCAACGCTATAGGTGTGCGCACGCGCCAGCTGTACCCCGACAAGCGTGTGCTGTACCTCAGCGCTCGCACCTTTGAGGTGCAATATACCTCGGCCCAGATACAGAACAAGATAAACGACTTTATCAACTTCTACCAAACCATCGACGTGCTGATTGTTGACGATATACAGGAGTGGGAGAACAAGAAGGGCACACAAACCACCTTCTTCCACATCTTCAACCACCTGTTCCGCAACAACAAGCGCATCATCTTGGCTGCCGACCGCCCACCCGTTGAGCTACAAGGCATTATGGACCGCCTGCTCACACGCTTTAAGTGCGGACTGATAGCTCCGCTTGAGCGTCCCAACGTGCAGCTGTGCATGGATATACTTGACAAGAAGGTGTATCGCGACGGACTGGAGATACCGAAAGACGTGATAGAATATATCGCTGAGAACGCTAATGGGTCGGTGCGCGACTTGCAAGGCGTGGTCAACTCGCTCATGGCTTTCAGCATTGTTTACAACCGCAAAGTAGACCTGTGTTTGGCCGAACGCGTGATAAAACGTGCTGTAAAAGTTGACGAAAAGCCCCTCACCATCGACGACATTATTGACTGTGTGTGCAACCACTTCAACGTTACCGTGGCCGAGGTAAACGGCCGCAGCCGCAAACGCGACTACGTGATGGCGCGTCAGGTGTCGATGTTCTTGGCACAGAAATATACCAAGATGCCCGCCAGCCGCATAGGCAAACTGGTAGGTGGACGCGACCACAGCACCGTGATACACAGCTGTGCACAGATTGAACGCCGACTGAAGACCGATGCCAACTTCTCTGACGAGATACAGAGCATTGAAAACTCGTTCAAGCTGAAAAAGGCGTAATGCCCATACGCGCACACACCATGTTACTACATAACGATAACATATTGTTAAGACACAGATAGAGAAAGCCATGTATAGTAAGAAGATGACTATGCATGGCTTTTGCTTTATACGAGAATAAAAATTTTGAAGGAACAGATATATGACTTATTCAATTGAAAAAGTAACAACGCTCATCGGTGCACGCCGATATGGCGACCGCGAGGCCACTGTGGGCTTTCTGCTCACCGATAGCCGCTCGCTTTGTTTTCCTGAAGAAACATTGTTCTTTGCCCTAAAGAGCCAGCGCCGCGATGGGCACAGCTACATTGCCGACCTGTACCGCCGTGGCGTGCGCAGCTTTGTGGTAGAGGCCCTACCGCAAGACCACGAAGAGCGCTATCCTGATGCCAACTTCTTGAAAGTGACTGACAGCAAAGAGGCTCTGCAACGTTTGGCCGAGCGCCACCGCGACGAGTTTCAGATACCCATCGTGGGCATTACGGGCAGCAACGGCAAGACCGTGGTGAAAGAATGGCTCAACCAGATATTGGCACCGCAGATGGCAGTGGCTCGCTCGCCCCGTAGCTACAACTCGCAGATAGGTGTGCCCCTATCAGTGTGGCTGCTCGACGAACAGAGCCAGGTGGGCATCTTCGAGGCGGGCATCAGTCAGCCCCACGAGATGCGAGCCTTGCGCGACATCATACAGCCCACCATTGGCGTGCTCACTTGTCTGGGCACAGCACACCAAGAAAACTTTCAGTCGATGGAAGAGAAGTGCAACGAAAAGCTAAAGCTCTTTCACGATGCACAGTGTGTGGTATATGGTAAAGACGATGCCCTGGTAGAGCATTGCATGCAGCAGCTAAACTTTAAGGGCGAACGCCTGGCATGGTCAATGCACGATGCCCAGGCCGCGCTGTATGTAAGCAGCGCTGTGAAGAGCGATGCCGCTACCACCATTACCTATACATGGCAAGGCGAAACACACAGCTACACCCTACCCTTTATCGACGATGCGTCGGTAATGAACTCTATCACCTGTGCCGCCACCGCCCTGCATCTGGGCGTGAGCGCCGAGGTTTTGGCCCAACGTATGGCTACCCTCGAGCCCGTGGCCATGCGCCTTGAGGTGAAAGAGGGCCAGCACGGCTGCACCCTTATCAACGACAGCTACAACTCTGACATCAACTCGCTGGACATTGCCCTCGACTTTATGAACCGACGCCCTGACCACAAGAACCGCCGACGCACACTGATACTGAGCGATATCTTGCAGTCGGGACTCACACCCGACGAACTCTATTCAGAGGTGTCGCGCCTGTGCACCGAGCGCGGCGTACAGAAGTTCATTGGCATTGGCCCCGATATTTGCGACCATGCCAACTGCCTACATCTGCCCGAACAGCGCTTCTACCCCTCGGTAGAGGCTTTTGTGCGCAGCGATGCCTTTAAGCAGCTGCACGACGAGGTGATACTGCTGAAGGGTGCCCGACAGTTTGGCTTCGACCATCTAACCGAACTGCTGGTGCAGAAGGTGCACGAAACCACCCTTGAGGTAAACCTTAGTGCTGTGGTGGCTAACCTGAACTACTATCGTTCGTTCATGAAGCCCGAAACAAAACTGGTGTGTATGATTAAGGCCGACGGCTATGGTGCCGGCGCAGTAGAAATAGCCAAGACGCTGCAAGACCACCATGCCGACTATCTGGCCGTGGCGGTGGCCGATGAGGGTGTGACGCTGCGCAAGAATGGCATCACATCAAACATCATGATTATGAACCCCGAGATGACGTCGTTTAAGACGCTGTTCGATTATGATTTGGAACCCGAAGTGTATTCGTTCCGACTGCTCGACGCGCTGATAAAGGCGGCCGAACGCGAGGGTGTAACAGGGTTCCCCGTACACATCAAGCTCGACACAGGCATGCACCGTTTGGGCTTTGACCCTGAACACGATATGGAGGCCCTTATCGACCGCCTAAAGCATCAAAGCGCCATCATACCACGCTCGGTGTTCTCACACTTTGTGGGCTCTGATGCCGACAGCTTCGACAGCTTCTCGGCACACCAGTTTGAGTTGTTCGATAAAGGTAGCAAGCAATTGCAGGCCGCCTTTACACACCACATCATTCGACATATCGACAATTCGGCAGGCATAGAACACTTCCCCGAACGTCAGCTTGATATGTGCCGATTGGGCTTAGGCTTGTACGGTATCGACTCGCGCAACAACCATATTATAAATAATGTAAGCACGCTGCGCACCACCATTCTGCAGATGCACAACGTGCCAGCTGGCGACACCGTGGGCTACAGCCGCAAAGGAACTATTGACCACGACAGCGTGATAGCCGCCATACCTATAGGCTATGCCGACGGCCTAAACCGCCGACTGGGTAACCGCCACTGCTACTGCCTGGTGAACGGGCAGCGCGCACCCTATGTGGGCAATATATGTATGGATGTGGCTATGATTGACGTCACGGGCATCGACTGCCATGAGGGCGACAGCGTAGAGATCTTTGGCGACCATCTGCCCGTAACGGTGCTCTCTGATGTGCTCGAAACTATTCCGTACGAGGTGCTCACAGGCATCAGTAACCGCGTAAAGCGCGTCTACTTTCAAGATTAAAAACTTATAAGCCTTATGACGTGAAGGGCTTGCGATAGGTGCACCCTTCACGCCATCGGCTACAACCATAAGCAGCATTGCCCTTTATAATGGTGCCCTGGCCACACAGGGGGCACGGTGTGCCCACTAAGGGGGCCGTAGTGCCACTGCCCTTTGTTGCCGTGCGGCGCTTGGCGGGGCGCTTCTTCTTCAAATCTTCATCGGTAGTGATGGTGACATGTCGATTGCTATTGTCGCGCAACACATCGTTCACAATCTCGGTTATCTGCTGCTTCAGTTCGTTGATAAACTGTGCGGGATCATACTTCTTATGCTCAATATCGCGCAGCTTCTTCTCCCATATACCTGTAAGTTCGCAGCTCTTCAACAGCTCTTCATGAATGGTGTCGATAAGCTCAATGCCCGTAGCCGTGGCCACCAGGTTCTTGCGCTCGCGCCTTATGTAGCGGCGCTTAAACAGGGTCTCGATAATGCCAGCACGCGATGATGGGCGACCTATGCCGTTCTCTTTCAGAGCGGCACGCAAGGTTTCGTCTTCAACAAACTTGCCCGCCGTTTCCATGGCACGCAAAAGGGTGGCCTCGGTATAATATTTGGGCGGCGTGGTAAGCTTCTCGGTAAGTGTGTGGGTATGGGGGCCGCTCTCGCCCTTCACAAACGATGGCAAGGTGCGCTCTTCGTCGCCCTTCTTGCTCTCGTCGGTGTCGTCGGCATCGTCGACATTGCGCTGAGGGGTGGCGGTTTGTGTGTCGCGCATATATACCTGTCGCCATCCCGGACTCAAGATTTCTTTTCCGCTCACCTTAAACTCTACATCTTCAACCTTACCCAGCACTGTGGTGGTAGCAAACTTGCAGTCGGGGTAGAACACGGCTATAAAGCGCAAGGCTATGAGGTTATATACGTTGCGCTCAAGGTCGGTAAGGGCGCGAGCAGGCACACCTGTGGGTATGATGGCGTGGTGGTCGGTAACCTTTGAGGTATCGAACACCTTCTTGCTCTTCTTCAGGTTCTTGCCCTTCAGTGGCGCCAACACATCGTCGTAACCTTGAAGGCCAGCAAGAATTGAGGGGCACTTGGGGTAGATATCGTCGCTAAGGTATTGGGTGTCGACACGCGGATAGGTAGACAGCTTTTTCTCGTATAACGACTGTACAATATTTAAAGTGGTTTCGGCGCTGTAACCAAACTTACGGTTACACTCTACCTGCAACGAGGTAAGGTCGAAGAGTTGCTTCGGGGCCTCGGTGCCATTTTTCTTCTCAACCGACGTTACGGTAAAAGGCTTGTCGGCAATGGTTGAGAAGGCCGCCTCGCCCTCATCTTTGCTCGTAAACTTTCCTTTGGTGGCCGTGAACAACGTGTCGCGGTAAATGGTAGAAAGCACCCAATAGGGTTCGGGCTTAAACTGGTCAATTTCTTTCTGGCGGTTCACAATAAGGGCCAGCGTGGGGGTTTGCACACGACCAATGGACAGCACCTGGCGGTTCTGCCCATATTTTAAAGTATAAAGACGGGTGGCGTTCATGCCCAATATCCAGTCGCCAATGGCGCGACTTAATCCGGCAAGATACAATGGCTGATAGTTGGTTTGGTCTTTCAGCGAAGCAAAACCCTCGCGAATGGCCTCGTCGGTCATCGACGATATCCACAAACGCTTTACAGGACATTTGGCCTGCGCCATCTGCATCACCCAGCGCTGTATGAGTTCACCCTCTTGGCCGGCGTCGCCACAGTTGATAATGCCATCGGCGCTCTGCATAAGGCGCTGTATA
Source organism: uncultured Prevotella sp. (assembly GCA_934230965.1). Classification (GTDB taxonomy): domain Bacteria; phylum Bacteroidota; class Bacteroidia; order Bacteroidales; family Bacteroidaceae; genus Prevotella. Next base: position 3,482 of record CAKQFW010000050.1, on the reverse strand, counting down.
ACGGCAAACTGCTTCTTGATGCCTTGGTCGTCGATGAGCTTTATACCGAAACGCGGAGGTATCATGGGTAGGGCGCTCAGGCTCCACCGCTTCCAGTTTTCGGTATAATCGTTGGGCTCTTTAAGGGTGCAGAGGTGTCCGAAGGTCCAGGTCACCTGATATCCGTTTCCTTCCATGTAGCCATCGCGGGCACTGGTGGCCCCTATGATGCGGGCTATGTCCTTGGCTACGCTGGGTTTCTCGGCGATACATACTATCATCTTTATTCTTTTTCCTTATATATTGAAATGCAAAGGTAGTGGAAAAAACCGAGACCATAAAATATGCTTGCCTCTTTTTGCATTGCCGAGGGGTGAATAACTTTAGCAAAATCTTATCTCTATAAAAGTGAGGTTATCTCAAATATTAATTGTATTTTTGCAATCTATATCACTGACAACACTCAAATTTTCTGATGGAAACAAAACAAACATATTCATACGAGGAAGCCTACGAGGCGTCCTTGAAATACTTTGCTGGCGACGAACTGGCCGCCCGCGTGTGGGTGAACAAGTATGCCATGAAGGATAGCTTCGGCAATATATACGAGCGCAGTCCACAAGATATGCACTGGCGCATTGCCAACGAGGTGGCACGCATCGAGCAGAAATATCCTAACCCTATGTCGGCACAAGAGGTGTTCGATTTGTTAGACCACTTCCGCTACATCGTGCCCGCAGGAAGCCCCATGACGGGCATTGGCAACAACCACCAGGTGGCATCGCTGAGCAACTGCTTCGTGATAGGATTGGAGGGAAACTCTGACTCGTATGGCGCCATCATGCGCATTGACGAAGAACAGGTGCAACTGATGAAACGCCGTGGTGGTGTGGGCCACGACCTGTCTGACTTACGTCCGAAGGGTTCGCCTGTGAACAACTCGGCCCTTACATCAACGGGCTTGGTGCCCTTTATGGAGCGTTATAGCAACTCTACTCGCGAGGTGGCACAAGACGGACGTCGTGGCGCACTGATGCTGAGCGTAAGCATCAAACACCCTGACAGCGAAGCCTTTATCGACGCTAAGATGACAGAGGGAAAGGTAACGGGCGCTAACGTTTCGGTGAAATTAGACGACGCCTTTATGCAGGCCGCCATCGACGAGAAGCCCTACGTGCAGCAGTTTCCTATCGACGCTGAAGAACCTCTGATGAAGAAAGAAATCTCGGCCAAGAAGTTGTGGGAAAAGATTGTGCACAACGCATGGAAGAGCGCTGAGCCAGGTGTGCTGTTCTGGGACACTATTTTGCGCGAAAGCATACCCGACTGCTATGCCGACCTAGGTTTCCGCACCGTGAGCACCAACCCTTGTGGCGAGATACCACTGTGCCCCTACGACTCGTGCCGACTGCTTTCGGTAAACCTCTACAGCTATGTTGAGAACCCATTTACGCCCAACGCATCATTCAATTATGACAAGCTGAAGCAGCACGTGCGTGCCGCCCAGCGTATCATGGACGATATTGTTGACCTGGAGCTGGAGAAGATTGACGCCATCATGGAAAAGGTGAAGGCCGACCCACAAACCGACGAGGTGAAGCATGCCGAATATCATCTGTGGGAGAAGATAAAGAACAAGAGTAGCCTGGGACGCAGAACAGGCGTAGGCATCACGGCCGAAGGCGATATGATTGCAGCTATGGGGCTGCGCTATGGCACACAAGAGGCTACCGACTTCAGCGTGAGCGTGCATCGCACACTGGCTCTGAGCGCCTATGGCAGTTCGGTAGAGATGGCTCGCGAGCGCGGCGCCTTTGCCATATACGATGCTGAACGCGAGAAGAACAACCCCTTTATCTTGCGCATAAAAGAGGCCGACCACCAGCTGTATAACGATATGGTGCAGTATGGACGTCGTAACATAGCCTGTTTAACCATTGCCCCCACAGGCACCACCAGCCTGATGACGCAAACCACCAGCGGCATAGAGCCTGTGTTTATGCCTGTGTATAAGCGTAGACGCAAGGTGAACCCCAACGATGCCGATGTGCATGTTGACTTTGTTGACGAGGTAGGCGACTCGTTTGAAGAGTATATCGTTTACCACCATAAGTTTCTTGAGTGGATGCGCGTGAACGGCATCGACACCACACGCAAATATACACAAGCCGAAATTGACGACCTGGTGGCACAGTCGCCCTACTATAAAGCCACAGCCAACGATGTCGACTGGCTTATGAAGGTGCGTATGCAAGGCGCTATACAGAAATGGGTAGACCACAGCATCAGCGTAACGGTGAACCTACCCAACGACGTAGACGAAGCACTGGTAAACCGCCTGTATGTAGAGGCTTGGCGATCGGGATGCAAAGGCTGCACCATCTATCGCGACGGTAGCCGTGCAGGCGTAATGGTATCGGTAAGCAAGAAAGAGAAGAAGGCCGAAACACCAGCTCCTGCTCCAAACCTTCAGTTGGTTGAGGTGCGCCCCAAAGAACTGGAGTGTGACGTGGTGCGCTTTCAAAACAACAAAGAGAAATGGGTAGCCTTTGTGGGCTTGCTGAACGGACATCCGTATGAGATATTTACGGGTCTGCAAGACGACGAAGAGGGCATCTCGCTGCCTAAGACTGTGGTGAAGGGTCGCATCATCAAACAAACGCTGGAAGATGGTAGCCATCGCTACGACTTTCAGTTTGAAAACAAACGCGGCTATAAGACTACGGTTGAAGGACTGAGCGAGAAGTTTAACCCTGAATATTGGAACTATGCCAAGCTGATTTCGGGCGTGCTGCGCTATCGCATGCCTATCGAGAATGTTATCAAGCTGGTAGGTTCGCTACAACTGAAGAGCGAAAGCATTAACACTTGGAAGATAGGCGTTGAACGTGCCTTGAAGAAATATATCGTAGACGGCACCAAGGCCAAAGGCAAGGTGTGCCCCGTGTGCGGACAAGAGACGCTGGTTTATCAAGAAGGCTGCCTCATCTGCACCAATTGTGGCACCTCGCGCTGCGGATAACGAAACATATAACAAAAAGATATCGGGAAAAGGGGGCTACACACTGGCAGCGCCCTTTTCCTTTTTTTGTTTCAATGTATATATGCTATTGGGGGTTATTTATTCAATAAAATGAGTTTATCATTATTCTGAGTATCTCTTTACTTTATTTGTTTATTCTTTATTTGTTTATTCTCTATTTGTTTATTCAATGACAACATTTCATATCACACACAGCACCATCTTTGTAAACGACATCAGGCTACATGCCTACCACGGCGTGATGCCACAAGAACAGCTCACAGGCAACGATTATCTGGTAAGCGTGTCGGCACAATATCCTATCGACAAAGCCATCAGCACCGACAATGTGCAACACACGCTAAACTATGCTCGGGTGTACGACATTGTAAAAGAAGAAATGAGCATCAACTCGAAACTGGTAGAGCATGTGGCAGGACGCATTGCACAACATCTTATGAAACAGTTTGCCAACATTTCG
>CAKQFW010000049.1 GCA_934230965.1 uncultured Prevotella sp. | reverse complement strand
AGCGCATCTTAAAGGTGGCTTTTGCTAATGCTCGCAAACGTCGTCATCATCTTACTGTTGTTGATAAGGCAAACGTGCTGGCCTCGTCTCGCTTGTGGCGCCAAATAGCAAAAGAGATGGAACCCAATTATCCCGACGTTAAGGTCGACTACATGTTTGTTGACAATGCCGCTATGCGTATGATTGCCGAGCCAGCATTCTTTGATGTGATGGTTACTGAAAACACATTTGGCGATATCCTTACCGACGAAGGAAGCTGCATTTCTGGTTCTATGGGTTTACTGCCATCTGCTTCAACTGGCGAGAGCACTCCTGTGTTTGAACCCGTTCATGGCTCATGGCCACAAGCTGCTGGTAAAAATTTGGCTAACCCGCTTGCCCAGATACTTTCTGTAGCAATGATGCTCGAATATTTTGATTTGAACAAGGAAGCACAACTTATACGTAAGGCCGTTGATGCATCGCTTGATGCCAATGTTCGTACTCCTGAGATACAGGTCGCAGGTGGCGAAAAGTATGGCACAGCAGAGGTGGGAGAGTGGATTGTCAACTATATTAAAAAAGCATAACCAGGTTTTTAGTATGCGTATATATGGCTTCATCTTTGCCATCATTCTAAACACATTGCCCACATGGGCACAGGAAACAAGAGAACAGCTCCGCGACAGTTTAAAAGCTGCCACGGAGCTTCTCGCGTTTCATCCAGATTCTACAGATTTACAATTGCGAAAAGCTGGTTGGAACGTGCAGTTAGAACAATGGGATTATGCCAAAAATGAGTATGATAAAATATTGGCACGTGAGCCCTATAACCTCTCAGCTCGCTATTATCGAGCTTTCGTTAATGAGAAGTTGCATCGTTATCCTTTTGCACGACTTGATTACGAAGCCGTGCTAACCATAGTGCCCAGCAATTTTGAAGCCTTGTTAGGTCTAGCGCTTCTTAATCAAAAAGATGGACGACAAACTGAGGCGTATAATCAAATCAACCAGTTAGTGGCAATGAATCCAGACAGTGCTGTAGCCTATGCAGCACGTGCTGGAATAGAGAAAGAGCGCCAAATGTTGTCATTGGCTGAAAACGATTATGAGGCAGCATGTCAACGCGATCAGTCGAATATCGATTATCGATTAAACCGCGTTGAAATATTAGTGGCCCTTAAGAGATATGACGAAGCTCGTGCTCAACTTGATGTCCTGTCGAAGCAAGGCGTTCCACAAGGGGGGTTAGTGCCTTGGTATCGACGAGTGCGCAGAAAGTGATACACACTTACACTACGCGCACCACGTCAACCACGTGGCTACCAGCTCCTATAAGGTCGGCACGTTCAGATATAATCTTTTGATATTCAATAAAATGGGCGAAGGTTTCTTCGCTCATTCTATTTAAGCGTGTGCGCATATAATCTGAAGCCCCATCAGGCGAAAATATGGTGACGCGTTCAAGACCAGCAGCTTTATTAAAACGGTTGATATCATCAATACGCACATAGTCGTACAGTTCGTCAGGCTGTGCTTGTATGTGGAAATTATGGTCAACCAAGCCTTTTTCTAACAAGTCTCCTATTCTGTCTTCATCAAAACAATATGACAGAATACTATACTCATTCATAAGGTAAGCTACAAAGATAAGTCCGCCAGGTTTGGTAACACGTTTAGCTTCGTTCAAGGCCTTCAGCTTTTCTTCATCACCAATAAGATGATATAGAGGGCCGAGTAGGAGAGTGATGTCGGATGAAGCAGTGGGGATGAAGGGCATATTTCTGGCATCGCCTTGCACAACATTGGCTGTGGGTTCGCGGTTAAGAAATACTTGTATGTTACGCTTTACCAGCTCAACAGCCTTAACCTCATAACCTTCGGCCATTAAAGCAGAGGTATAACGTCCTGTACCAGCACCTATGTCGAGCAACTGGGCCCCAGGTTTTAGAAAACGACGTAGATGATGCATGGTGGTTTCAAATTCTACAATGCCATGCCTACGCAGTAAGCGAAGGTCTTCAGGATGTTTATTATAATGTTTCTCTATGTTAGATAATGCCATAGTGTATAGTTTTTCTAAAGCGTTATGTTTAAATGTTTATACAAAATTAATAAAAACCTTTTGAAAAATGGCTATTTTCAAGTGTTTATCAATATTTTTAGAACAAATATAAGGATTAGAAACAGGTTGGGTTTGCTTCTTCCACTCTTTGATATTATTACATCTTTCTCCAAATTACAACTTACAAGATAACCGTCTGCAAAACATCCTAGAAAAACATCTTATATTTAGCTGATAAGTTAAAGATATACAAAAAAACTTCAATAATAGTATATTATTTCTCAGAAATAAGTATTTTTGAATCTATTCATGAAAATGAATAATAACCTCATGTTTATATAAATTTGAATTTGTTAAAATAATCACTTATAACCATAATATAAAAATGAAGCGAATAATATTTCCGTATGATTTTATTTCCTACTATCCAGTAGGCATTAAGCCATGTCCTATGTATGTAGATGTGGCAAATCGTATCTATGATAAAATAAAAACAATGAATATTAATTTGCCTCATGCAGATAAATTGAAGAAAGAAATTGCTATCAATGTGGCAATTTATTATGAGGATAAGATGTCTGATATAGGGCTATGGAATGCTTTTGTAAATAAACACTTACGCGCTTACAATCAACAATTGCCATTCTTTGGTGATTTTGAGGTTGTTGATAAGAATGATGTCAATGTCAAAGAAGTAGAACTGCTGGTGTGGCTCGTGCTGTCTCGAAACTTTAGCGACCGTTTTCTCAATCCTTTAGCAATGGGTGAGAATGCTGCAAGTCTTATTATGGAGATATTGTCCGAAGATGATGAGGTAGAAGTGAATAATTCGTTATATGATTTTATATATAACACACATACAGCTAATGATTATTTCAAGTTGAAGCATATACTGATATGGCTTCGCCATTCTTATCTTCTCCGTTCTTCTTTATCTGATGATAAATTTGATGACTATTTTTCTTCGTATTTAAGAATGTTTACCAAAAGTGAGGCTGTTTACTATGCAGAATCATCATTCTTAATGAACACAGAGATAGGGCCAATGGCAGTTTTGTCTCATTTGTGGCTGGCAGATATGTATGCAGAAAATGATATGCCAAATGAAGCAGAAAAACTAATGGGTTTAAAATATTGTCATCAAGATGTTTTTAAGGTAACTGATGCCGATACAGAATATGCTGTACTGAAGAATTCAAAAAACGAAGAGTATAAGTTAAAGAATATATATCCAGACATTTTTTATAAAGGTTCTTATATTTGTACGGCACTTGTGAGGTATGCAGATAATGATTGGGAAATTAATGGCGTAGTGTTTTCTTCGAAGAAAGAGACATATGACAAGATGCATGAGCATCAAGAAGAGTTGAAGATATCTTACGAAGGTGTCTATCCATTATATATGAAACGAACAGAAGGAAAACGCCTTGCCTTCTTTGAGAACAAACAACAAATGAAAGAATGGTTGAAAGATGTCACACCAGAGTTGGACATGGATGAAGTTTGCCACCGTTTGCCAAGTTGCCCACATGTTAGCTTTATTTCTGAGAAGGCTGGAATTATCTTTGCACCTAATATAATTCACGCGATAAAGTGTAACAACAATCCATACTATGGAAAATGTGACGCATATAAGTTGCAAGAAGAAACAATGGATGCTATAATCAATACCAATGCTATGCATCCTGAATTGTTGCATTATTTGCTTGATAATAACATGTTGCCAGATGGCGATTTAAGTTTCAACCATCCAAGTACGCTAGGTAAGAAAATATTTACAAGTAATATCGACTTTATTGCTCGCCATCATCGTAGACATCTATATTGGGACCATGATTTTTGATAATTATCATAGCATTTTATAATATATGCAGCCAGAAATGGCTGCATATATAGTATGACTTTTCCTGTCTTTAATAAGCATACACAAGCTTGGTTATGCTTTCATCATCTATTTGAAATATAAGATTAAAGTAGTATCTTACCCTAAAGAATATGAATGTTAGAAATGCTGCAATCAGTTACTATTGGCAATAAAATTTGTTTACTGCATACAAACAAAAGTCAAGAACAACCCGTGGTTGTTTTTATACAGCCCACAGCTCGGCATGAAAATAAAAGTCTGGCCGACGAGATGATTTCGCTTGATAATAACATTCATGTTCCTTATCTGTTTGTAGGCATCAAACTTGATTCATGGGCTCAATGCTTAATGCCGTGGGCAGACGAGGCGGTATCACATGATGAAGAAGTGGGTCGTCATGCCGTAGATACTTTATGCTATATAGAAAACCATCTGTTGCCATGGTTAAATGAACGTGTAGGCAAGGTGCCTTGTGTGATAGGTGGCTATTCGTTGGGGGGATTATTTGCTTTGTGGGCTGCCTATCTTTCTAATTTATTTAATGGTGTGGCTGCCGTATCACCCTCAGTGTGGATTAAAAATTGGATTAGTTTTGCTGAATGTCATGTTATGAAGACATCTTCAGTGTATCTTAGTTTAGGCAATCGTGAAGAGCATGCTCGCAATAAGCGTATGGCTGCGGTGGGTGAATGTATTCGCCGTCAACACGAATTGCTATTAGACCAAATAACGTCTTCGCACACAACACTTGAGTGGAACGAAGGCGGACATTTTAATGATGAAGCAACAAGAATGGCTCGCGGTTTTATATGGTCATACTCTTGTCTGTTTAACACAAATACGCTGTAAGCATGATACGCTGTTTTGTATAAATATTCAAAAGCCAAACCTGTTTTGTATATTTATACAAAACGATAATTAACTTATATTTGCATAATATTTGTGAATAATGTTTTAGGTTGTAAGTAAATTACAGCTTGCTGCTTACAGTTTTTGTTGGCATACCCCTTGTTTTACAAAAGCATGGGTTTCACGTTGTGAAAGCAAGCAAATCACACGCTGAAACCAAGGGTTTCAGGGCCTGATTTGCCTGCTTTCAGATCGTAATTTGATGCCTTTCAAAACCCATATTCATATTGCATAAATATTCATTTTTTGGTAAGCGATATTGTTAGCCAAAATAGAGTAGGGGGCTTACTTTATTTTACTCCGAAATATAACTTTTAAGATATTTTTGAATACATCTGCTAAGGTTGGCTTGCGCAACCTCTTTCTGCATCAAAATTTCTAATGATCTATTGTCATTTTCGTTGATACTCATTACCAAATCAAAATTTTTGGATAATTTACCTTGTGCATCGTCAATGCTACCTGATATTAGCCATACGGGAGTTTGACTCTTTTTACATAAATGTAAAACACCTGATGGCACTTTACCCATCATTGTTTGATTGTCTGATTTTCCTTCACCAGTAATTACTAAATCGCTATCAGTAAGGGCTTTGTCAAAATTTGATATATCTAAAACAATATCTATGCCCGACTTAAGCTCTGCTTTTAAATAGGTTAGCAAGGCATAGCCCAATCCTCCTGCAGCGCCAGCTCCAGGAAAAAACGCCATTTCTTTGGTAGCTAACCCCTTATTTTCAGTTTCCTGTGCAAATTGTTTCAACCTATTATCCAATTCTATCACTTGCTTGGGAGTAGCCCCTTTTTGTGGTGCAAACACATAAGCTGCACCATTCCGGCCATAAAGCGGATTTGTTACGTCGCATGCTACTGTGATACGGCAGCTAGAAGATAAACAATCATTTTCTTCTAAGGCTTTTATCATTCCCATACCGCCATCACAAGTGGCACTTCCACCTATGCCCATTACAATATGTTCGCAACCACGTTTTATAGCATCGGCAATCATTTCTCCAACGCCATAGGTTGTAGTAAACAGTGGGTTACGGTCTATTGGAGCAACAAGTGTTAAGCCACATGCCGAGGCCATTTCCATATAGGCAGTAGTGCCATCTTGAGAAACCGCATAGCATGTTTGCAATTTGTTCATCAATGGTCCGTGTACAGACAATTGTATCGTAGACGTGGGAATTATTTTTTGTATACACTTAGTAAGACCTTCGCCGCCATCGCTTAAAGGCATTTCAACAATTTCTGTTTTGCTATTAATTTTTTCAATTGCTTTAGCTGCAATGCTACATGCTTCGTGAGCGGTCATGCAACCTTTGAAAGAATCGAAAGCAAGTATTATTTTCATCTATCGTACATACTTTAAGAGTAATGCAAAGATACGCATTTTGATTGTATAAATTTTACTAACTGATATTAAAAATAAATCTATATTTACTCTAATAATATTTTGAAAATATAATCAACATTATGATAAATAGGTGTTTTAAAAGCCTATCTTTCTAAATAAAGTATCCCCTTTTTAAAATAAAACATTAGTTTAAACGTTATAAATAGACAAAGAGAACAAAATGAAAAAAATATTATTACTATTTATATTAACAGCATGTATTTTGAGTTGTGATGATGATAGCTTCAGCACATCGCCTTCAAGCGTTCTGACATTCTCATCTGATACTATTCATTTTGATACACTATTTTCTGATGTACCTTCGCCCACAAAAACATTTTGGGTTTACAATGATAACAAACAAGCTTTACGCTGTACTTCTGTACGCTTAGACAAAGGAAATCAATCAGGATTTCGAGTAAATGTTCGAGGCGTTTATTTAGGGCCCGAAAATGGCTATTCGTTCAACGATGTTGAGATATGGAAGCATGACAGCATCAGAGTTTTTATTGAAGCAACATTGCCCGTTAATTATAAAAGCCAGCCTACCGAGGTTTCTGATAATCTAGTATTTACACTAGAAAGTGGCCGTGAACAAAAGGTAAACTTGGCCGCTTTCTCTTGGGATGCCCAGCGTTTGCGTGATGTTATTATTACAGATAACACTTTATGGGAAGCCTCAGAAAAGCCACGCGTAATTTATGGTTCGTTAACAGTTAATGAAGGTGCTACGCTTACTTTAAAAGCTGGTACCGTGCTCTATTTTCATGGTGATGCGGGCCTTGATGTAAAAGGACGTTTGCTCTGCGAAGGCACCCCTGATGCAAACGTTGTTCTTCGTGGCGACCGCTTAGACAAAATGTTCGATTACCTTCCCTATGACCAAGTAAGTGGTCAATGGAAAGGTGTACATTTTTCTGAAACTTCATACGATAACGTATTGAATTACACTGACATACATAGTTCGTTTAACGGTATTCAGATTGATTCGTCTGATGTGTCTCATAACAAATTATCGTTACAGAACAGTGTTGTTCATAACTGCCAAGGCTATGGTGTTAAATCGGTTCATTCAAACGTAAGTATTAGTAATTGTCAAATAACCAATACACTGTCTGACTGCGTTTTTGTTAATGGAGGTAAAATGGCTATTAATCAATCAACAATTGCTCAATTTTATCCATTTGACGCTAACAGAGGTGTAGCACTTCGTGCTTCTTCTATAGATCATACATTGTTATCATTCAGCTGCAATAACAGCATTGTTACTGGTTATGCTCAGGATGAAATGATGTTAGAATTTGACAAAGAAGCCGCTGATAATGAACGAAATTTCAGTTTTGATCATTGTTTGCTACGAACTCCTCGAGTGACAACTAAAGATAGTGTAAAGTTTCAAAATGTAATTTTTAAGTCGTTAGAAGTAGATGCGAGTGGTGGTGAAAAAAACTTCATATTAGTTGATGCTGATAAACAACGTTACAACTTTCAACTTAGTGAACAATCAGAAGCGGTGGGATTAGCAAATCCGGCAACCGCCCTACCCTATGATCGTCTCGGAAACAAACGAGATGAAGCCCCTGATGCTGGCTGCTATGAGGCCATAAAGAAGGAAGATAACGAAACGGCTGAAGATAATAAGAGAAATAGCCGCAAATAATAAAAGGAAAACAACCAAATAAAAATAAAACGTATGAAAGAGATAAACCTGACAATTAATATTAAACATTATCAAAAGGAAGAATTGACATCTTGTGATAATAGTTTAGTGGAGAAAGCTATAGAGGCAACAAACAATGCTTATGCTGAATATAGTCATTTTTATGTGGGTGCTGCCTTGCTGCTTGAAGATGGCACTATCGTAACAGGTGCTAACCAGGAAAACGCGGCTTTCCCATCAGGATTGTGTGCTGAACGCACTGCTTTATTTGCGGCTCAAGCCAATTATCCCCAGCAGCCTGTTACCTGCATAGCTATTGCTGCACGCAATGAAAACGGATTGTTGAAAGAACCCATAAGCCCTTGCGGAGCATGTCGACAAGTGATGGTTGGCGTTGAGAATAGATACCATAAGCCCATGCGCGTGTTGCTTTATGGCACAAATGGGGTGTATGAACTAAGTAGTGCACGTGATTTAATGCCTCTAACCTTCGTTGACAACTCGATGAAATAAACACCCGATGAAGGAAGAAAACTTCTATCTATTATGAAAACTGTAAAATAATAGCGTATTATCTAATAGTTTTAGAGTAGTCTTTCCTTTTTTTTTCGTAATTTTGCAACGAATAATTTCACCATCATAGATTTATGCCTTTCTTATAAGGAGAGAATAAACATCCTGTAAGAAGAATACAAGCCTCTATTCATCTTAAAGATGACAATATGGTGACGATACTGAAACTTAAGATTAACAAGTATATTTTATGAGCAAACAAGTAGAGAAAATTAAAGAGCTTATCGCTAAACGTGAAAGTGCAAAACTTGGTGGCGGCGAAAAAGCCATTGAGAAACAGCATGCACGAGGTAAATATACAGCTCGCGAGCGTATTGATATGCTCGTGGATGAAGGTTCTTTTGAAGAATACGACATGTTTAAACTTCACCGTTGCCACAACTTTGGCATGGAGAAGAAACAATATTTGGGCGATGGCGTTGTAGCAGGTTCTGCTACAATTGATGGCCGTCTCGTTTACGTTTATGCACAAGATTTCACCGTTAACGGTGGATCGCTTTCTGAAACCATGTCGCAAAAGATTTGCAAGGTAATGGATATGGCCATGACAATGGGTGCACCTGTTATCTGCATGAACGACTCAGGTGGTGCACGTATTCAGGAAGGCATCTGTGCTCTTGCTGGTTATGGTGAAATTTTCGAGCGTAACATCTTGGCAAGTGGCGTTATTCCTCAAATCTCTGGCATCTTTGGTCCATGTGCTGGTGGTGCTGTTTACTCGCCTGCCCTCACCGACTTTATTTTGATGATGGAAAACACTTCGTACATGTTCTTGACAGGTCCGAAGGTAGTAAAAACCGTTACTGGTGAGGATATCGACTCAGAGCACTTGGGTGGTGCTTCGGTTCACGCTACAAAGAGTGGTGTAACCCACTTTACAGCAAAGACTGAAGAAGAGGCCATGCAGCTTATCAAGACATTGTTGAGCTATATTCCTTCAAACAACACAGAGGAGGCTCCGCGTGTTGAGTGCACCGACCCCATCGACCGTAAGGAAGATTTGCTGAACGAGATTTTGCCCGACGATCCCAACAAGGCATACGATATGTATAAGGTGATTAGCGCTATTACTGATAATGGCGAATTCTTTGAAGTGCAGCCTAAGTTTGCCCGCAACATCATTACTGGTTTTGCTCGCTTCAATGGTCAGAGCGTAGGTATCGTAGCCAACCAGCCTTCATGCTATGCTGGTGTTCTTGACACCAATGCCTCACGTAAGGGTGCTCGTTTCGTTCGTTTCTGCGATGCCTTCAACATTCCTATCGTGTCATTAGTTGACGTGCCTGGTTTCTTGCCTGGTACAGGTCAGGAGTATAATGCTGTAATTCTGCATGGTGCTCAGCTGCTGTATGCTTACGGTGAGGCCACTGTGCCCAAAATTACCATCACACTGCGTAAGAGCTATGGTGGTAGCCATATCGTTATGGGTTGCAAGCAGTTGCGTGCCGACCTTAACTTTGCATGGCCTACATCAGAGATTGCTGTTATGGGCGCTTCAGGTGCCGTTGCAGTGCTTTGTGCTAAAGAGGCTAAGACACAGGACGACCCGAAGGCCTTCCTTGCCGAGAAGGAGCAAGAATATACCGATATGTTTGCTAACCCCTATCAGGCAGCACAATACGGCTATATTGACGACGTTATTGAGCCGCGCAACACACGTTTCCGCATTTGCCGTGGTCTTGCACAGCTTGCAACCAAGCGTCAGTCGCTTCCCGCTAAAAAACATGGCTGTATGCCTATGTAATGAATAGTGGGCAATAGAGTGTCTACTTCAAATTTTACAAAATGGGAACAACAGACAAAAACATATTTGCAGCCATTGCTTTGGCCTTGCACGAATTTAAAGGAAACAATGTGCATGATAAAGAGTCGGGCATTATCACCATCAAGCCTCGCTTTACTCTTTGGAATGCCAAATTTCAGGTAATGACATCAAAACCAGAGAAAAGATGAAAGAATATAAATATACAATTGAAGGGAAAGAGTATAAGGTTGAAATAGGAGCCATCGAAGAGAACATTGCCGAGGTTACTGTCAACGGTGAAACTTTTAAGGTAGAAATGGAACCTGAGCCCGAACCCGAGAAGAAAAAGGTTGTCGTGAGTGCTGCCGCAGCAGCTGCTAACGACGATCAGCCTGTTGCTGCTGGTAATGTTAACACCGCTAATGCAGTGAAGGCTCCATTGCCAGGCGTTATCACCGAGATAAAGGTAGTGGTAGGCGACACAGTAAATGCTGGCGATACTGTAGTGGTGCTTGAAGCCATGAAGATGGCCAATAATATCGAGGCCGAGAAGTCGGGTAAAGTTACTGCCATCTGTGTAAAACAGGGCGAAAGCGTAATGGAAGACTCTCCATTGGTAGTAATTGAATAATTTCAGTGTTTGAATAATTGGTAGGTAAATGAACAACACTTCGTTTTAAACCAATAATTATACTAACATAAAAGCGATGATACATAGTGTATAGAACACATGATGTATCATCGCTTTTTATATTTTTGCAAAAACGAAGCTTATGCTAAAACGAAGTTTACGCAACGACGAGCTTACGCAAAGACGAAGAGCAGCGAACTGTACAATTGCTTGCTTAAGATATACATTAATAATATAGGGGCAGAGTATGAAAGACCGATGGTGAGCATATCATAAATAT
>CAKQFW010000048.1 GCA_934230965.1 uncultured Prevotella sp. | reverse complement strand
TATTTTTGTAACTAATTGATTTTCACCTATAAAGGTACAAAATATTTATGAGACTACCAACTTTTTTATGAACTATTCTTATCCCGAACTGGGGTATTATCCTAATAAAGCATTGAATTATTGTGTGATAAGGCTTTAGTTTTTACGCCCATAGCAACAATCTTTATTTGAAATATTTGCAAGGTTATGAAATAATGCTTATTTTTACACCACAATAATATTTGTGCACATGATATGAAAGATAGAATACAGTTGCCCCTTGACGAAATAAAACTCGCCTTCGCTGCTTCGTGCGTAGAGGGCGTAGCGCGTCGGTTAGATATACCTTATATAGAGGTATACGAGCGGATGAAGCGTGTAGATATGATTGATAAATATATCATGTCAAACTATGACGTGCTACATACCGAAAGTAGCGAATATCTCATTGATGATGTTATTGAGTGTTTACACAATTGGGAGAAGAACTTCTCAACAAATATTTAGTTTATGATGGAACCGAAAAAGTATAAGCAAATAAATACGAAGACGCCTGAGATACAAGAAATGATATTGAGCTATCAGATAGGTGGTATTGCTTACGAACTATCTCAACGTCTTAATATTGCGCCCACGCTAGCCCTCGACCTTTTTTATCGTAGTAAGACATGTGCATTGTTGCACAATAAAAACACTGGCCTGTATCTGATGAGCAACGGCTATGTGGCCGACGACTTTATACAGGAACTTCAAACAAGATGAAACAGATAAACGATTGTATGACAGAGCGGCTGTGGAACGCCGAATATATAAAGGTGATGACCACCAACTTTCTGCTTTATTTTGCCTTCTATCTGCTCACGCCGCTACTGCCGCTATATCTCAGCGAGCAGTTTGGCGCCACTAAAGATACGATAGGCATTGTGCTGAGCGGATATACTGTGGCGGCGCTGGTGGTGCGCCCCTTTTGTGGCTATGTGGTAGATAGCTTTTCGCGCAAGAAGGTACTGATGTGTTGCCTCACTGCCTTCTTTGTCTGCTTTGCGGGCTATATTGCTGCGGGCACCATTCTTATGTTTGCCATTTGTCGCACGCTGCATGGCGCCCCCTTTGGGGCCGTTACCGTGGCCAACAGCACTTGCGCCATTGATGTGTTGCCCGCCTCGCGTCGTAACGAGGGCATAGGGCTGTATGGCTTGAGCAACAATTTTGCTATGGCCATAGCGCCATCGGTGGGCATCTGGCTGCACGATGCTATGAATAGTTACGAGGCGCTGTTCTGGATAGCACTCGTTGTGGCGGGTAGCGCCGTGGCCATTGCTGGCACTTTGAAGTTGCCCGAAAAGGCTATTATTAAAAATAAAGATAAGCTGTCGCTCGACCGCTTCTTCCTCACCCGCGCCTGGCTGCTGGCCATCAACATAGCTATGTTTGGCTTTTGCTGGGGTGTGCTGAGCAATTATCTCGCCATCTACAGCAAAGAGGCCCTTGGCATAACGGGCGGCACGGGCACCTATTTTGCCATCTTGTCGGGTGGCCTGTTTCTCTCGCGTTTGCAAGGGCGCAAGGCATTGCGTGATGGTCGATTGACGCAAAATGCTATGGAGGGCATGTGCCTATCGTTGGTAGGCTTCGTTTTGTTTGTGGCTGTGCCGCATCCTGTGGCTTATTATCTTTCGGCAGCCCTCATTGGTTTGGGTAACGGACATCTCTATCCCGCCTTCCTAAACATGTTTGTGTCTGTGGCCCGACACGACCAGCGTGGCACCGCCAATTCGAGCATCCTCACAGGCTGGGATTTGGGCTTTGGTATAGGCTGCTTGTTAGGAGGCGTAGTGGCCGAACACTGGGGCTATGGTGCTGCCTTCTGGATGGTGGCGCTTGAAAATGCTTGTGGCGTATTGCTGTTCTTCATGGCGGGTAGGCAGTTCTTCTTGGCGCGTAAGCGAGTAGATTAGTAGACGAGTAGACAAGTAGACGAGTAGACAAGTTGACGAGTAAACAAGTAGACGAGTAGACAAGCTGCTACCTTTGCTCCTTAATAGTTTTTTTACTATTTGAGCGTTAAAGCAAACTGCTTGTCTACTCGTCCTGTTCTTCGCTATCAGCATGCCAATTGGCATACTAAACTTTTCTTCAATTTATTTTACCACTACCTTCAGCGTCTTTCCATCGGCTTTCAGCAGGTAGAGGCCAGCAGCGGGAGCCGTTACGGCATCTTTCGCCTTTGTTACCAGTTGGCCAGCGGTATCGTATAACGCCAACTGTGTGCCGTTGAGGCTGAAGGTGCGACCGCTTACTTGCACTTTGGCTGCCACGTCGGCCGACAGGTTATCAACGGCCGACAGCGTTACCTCGCCATAATGATAAGCGTAGGTGATAACACTTTCAAACGATGGGCGTTTGGTTTCTTTCACCTGTTGCAGCAGGCGGCCATCGGCATCGTAGGTGTAGGTTTGGTTGTTGATATATTCGTCGCCACCAATGCCCATGGTGCTACGATATGACATCAGTTGGCCAGCCGCATTGCGTACATATACCGTCTTTATTTCGCCCTCATCGCCTATGCTGAAATAAGTGCAAGTGAGGCCATCGTCAGATACATCGTAGCCCTCTTTTGTCATCAGCCAGCAGTCGTTATCGTTGTCCCACTCAAAGTTAATGTTCATTTTAGAGTACATATCGCTACACACGGTTTGAGCCTCATTCTTTCCGTAACGGTAGGGGTCGTAGCTGTCAATGAAAGCGTCTGGTTCGATGTAAGTAAACTCTTGCGTAGCGGTTCTAACCGTATTGATGCCGTAAGTACCTACCCATTTAGCTTTGTCTTTATCCCAATTATAATAACGTCGCCATTGCACAGAACCCTCATAACCTGTTTCCCATTTTCTAAGGGGCTGAATGGTGCCACCTGTGCCATTGATATACACTGAGAATACTTCAATGTCGCCTTCTAAATGTCCTTCAGTAAAAGCTTCTACCTTGTCTTGCTTCCAGCCTGTGGCTTCGTAGCTATATTCGGTAAGGCTGTGTGTATCAATGTCGTACACCAGCTTTGCTTGTGGCACGCTGAAGGTGGCATCGCTATAATAGATAATTTCTCGGCCCTGGTCGTTCTTGTTTACTTGATAAAACTTAATGGCCTTTTGCGAGCTCTCGTCATACTTGTTGTCGTAGGTGTAATATACGCATTTTACATTGTTATCGTTTACGTAGGTATAGCTGTATCTGTTTTTATGTGCGCTGCTTAGTATAGAACCATCGCTCGACACCGTTTTTTCTTGTATATCGATGATGCGTCCATAGGTATCGGTTGTGACAGCGTACATGTCTGTATTCGAGTATTCGTGTAAATAAGCAAAACTTTGCTGACCACTTGCCACCCATGTATCGCCACTCTTTATCATCACCTTTGCTGGAATGTTAGCTTGATAAAGGGTTTCGTCTGGCTCGTTCACAATCAGCTTCAGTTCTTTCTTTATGGTGCCATCGGCATTATATTGCGTTACATATACGGCATGGTCTTTATAGTCTTGCAAGCCTTCGCATCGGTTGTCTCTTACTGTGTAGCTGCGGTCGCCGTTATACAGCACATAGCCTTGCTCATAGCCCTCGTTGTTATAATAAGAATATTGAGTGATGCCGTTACGAGTTTTCTTTACAATGTTATTGCTTTGCCACTCATAGGTGGTAGTGGTCTTTAGGGCACCCGTGTTTACATCATAATCATATGTGTAGCGGTTGCCGTTGGCTTGTGTCCAGACCATATTGGTGTACATGTTCAGCGACTTCTTTGTCCAGCTGCTGGGCGTTGTCGATGTTACCGCCTCGCCATTGACCAGCGTTATGTCGTATGCCTTCTCGGTTACCATGTTGGTAGCAGCATCAAAGGCATAGTTGTAGGCGTATCCGTAAACCCTATCCAGGGCGCCATCCTTATAGGTGCATCTTACGTTTTCGGCCACCAAGGTCAGGTTGTCAGTCAGTGTTATATATGTTGTCTTTATTTCTTGTTGCACTTCGGTGCCTTTGGCATTGGTATACAGGCGAGAGATGAAGGTGTTAGTAGCATTGTCAACCTCTATTTCGGTTCTTCGGTCGCCTTGCTGTTCTTGGCTCCACTCGTTTGTTTTAAACGTTTGCAGGGCTTCAACCCACAGCTTTTGCTTAATGCTGCTCACCTCATTCTCGGCCGTATAAGATATGTGCTGGCTGCAATAACCTGCTGTGCCATGGTCATATTTATAGTTGTTCAGCGTCTTCAGTACCAGGCTGCTGGCATTGTTGGGGTCTTGGGGCTCAAACGTTTTCTCTTCTACCAGTCGGTTTTCTTCGTCATACAGGCGCGTGGTTTGTTCGGTCATGGTGCGTGTCTTGCCCTCTGGTGCCATGTAGATGGTGCGCTTGGTCCAGTAGCCCTTGTCGTTAACATCAAATTCATACTCGTAGCGCGTCTTGCCTCTCATGGCCACTTTGGGCAAGCCGTTAGCATCGTACGTATAGGTGTAGGTGTCGTGCTCTACCTGATTGTTTATTTTGTTATCATACGTATAGTCGCACGATAGCAGTCGGGTGGTGTTGCCCTTAGTTTCTTGTGCCGCTACGTGCACAGTAAGGGCCATACATGCAGAAAGAAGCAGTAGATGTTTTTTCATATTAATTCTTTTTTTGTTAATATTTGCTTGGCTTTGTTGTTGTTTCTTCTTCTTCATTATTATTGTTTGTCGCAAATATACCATTAATTTTTTAATGGTGCAAGTGTTTAGGGTGGATAAAAAGAACGTGATGGCCTATAGATACAGAAAAAGCCCGCTATCGGTGGATAACTGATAGCGGGCTTTGCAATAAAACTCTTATTTATGTGTTGTGGCATTAAGCCTCACCCTTTGTGGTGCCATCGCCGAAGGGAGCGATGGTGCGGCCGCCTTCGGGCTGAGCCTGCTCCTTGGGTTGGGGCATGGTGATGGTGCCAAATGTCTTCTCATAGTTTACAATGTTCTCCTGCAGGGCAAACAGCAAGCTCTTAGCGTGCTCGGGAGCCATGATGATGCGGTTGCGCACGGTGGGGCGCTGCATACCGGGGAGGATAGAAGCAAAATCGACAACAAACTCAGAGGGAGAGTGTGTGATAAGTGCGAGGTTTGAATATACACCTGCTACTGCTTCAGGCATGATGTCAAGGGTGTTCTGGGGTTGTTCTTGCGGTTTTTGATTTTCCATTTTTGTTATTATTTTAATGATTTAGATATTGTATTGTTCTATTTAGTTATTGCAAAGATAACATATATTCTGCAAACAGCCAAAGAAAACGACAGGAAATTATGAGCGGCCGAGCGTATCTGTTTGTAACTTGCTCGGCCATTGTTCATTACTTTTCTGCGCGTTTAAACTGGTAGAAGCCCACCTCGTGCTTTTCTTCAACAGCGCGTGGTATCTGCCACACCTTTTGCAGCTGGTAGCCCTTGCCACAGGTGGTAAGAAATAGCTCTTTGTCGTCTTCGGGCAGCATCACTACGCCTGTTTCGGGCAGCACCTTGTCAAACTGCTGTATGCGGTCGCCCAAGTAGAAGTTGAGGCTGAAGAAGTGTAGCATGGGAGAGCTCATGTAGCTGTATAGGTGCTGCATATCGAAGCGCTCTTCTATTTCTGGCGCCAGCGCCTTGTCGGCCTTCGTGTTCAGCACGGCGGGCTGAAACACATTGTCGAGCGAGAGGAAGATGCACACCACCAGCGACAGTATGAAGTCGATGGCGCGGCTCGACTGGTATCGGCCACTCTTGGGCCATAGGTGCCTAATGGCCAGCACACCCACAATGCCAGGCAACCATGATAGGAACATGGTGCGCGGTGTGAGGGCAATATTTTCAAGGGCGTGCAGCATGGCCACGTTGGCAGCGGCATGTTTGCCGTGGAAGATGGTGTCGGGCACACACTGCCACTTCAGCACCACAAAGGCCATGGTGAGGATGATGCCTATGGCGGCCATTATCCACACAAACGCCTTCAGCACCACATCTTTCTTATTGCTCATCAGCCACACAATATATTGTGCCATCAGCATGGCCATGAAGGGGTAGCAGGGCAGCAGATATACGCTGCGCTTGCTCTTGGGTATGCAGTAGAAGAACAGGATGAGGCCGAAGCTGAGCCATGTAAACACCTGTAGGCTGTCGGCCTTGCGTATGCTCTGCACAAGGCGGGTCTTGCTAAACTGTTTCCAGGGCAAGACAAAGAGCGAACATAGCAGCATGAGGGTGTAGGGCAGCCAACCTGTAATGAGGGTGATGAAGTTGTACCAGAAGGGGTTTTCGTGCGACTCGTACGACATCTTGCCCAGCAGTCGGTCAACGTTTTCTTCTTTTACCAGTCGTAAAAACTCGTCGCCACCTTGTTGCCAGGCAGCATAATACCACATTAAGGGCAGCACCATGGCACAGAGGGCGGTGAGCGCCATACGCCAAAAGGCCGACCACACGTTTTCGCGCTGCGTGAGCATGAACACGCCCATAACAAAGCAGGGCAGCAATATGCCTACGGGACCCTTGGTCAGGGCGGCACCGCTCATGCACAAGATGGCGAGCCAGGGTAGGGCGTGCTTGCCGCGCTCCCACCAGGCATACATCAGATAGAGGGCGCCCACCATGAAGGCGGTGTTCACCATATCTACACGGCAGTTGGTGCCTGCACGGTGCATCTCAAAGGCGGTAAGGGTGAGCACGGTGGCTAACAGTGACAGGCCTACGCCACGGCGGCGGGCAAAGAACCTAAATCCGCCTACGGCCATGAGCACCAAGGCGATGGCCGACGGTAGGCGCGAGGTAAACTCGCTAACGTAGCCTTGCAGCAACGAGCACAGGGCTATGCACCAATGAAAGAAGGGTGGCTTATAGGGTATGTCGCCACCGTTGTTGATGGGCAATATCCAGTTGCCATGCTCAAGCATGGTGTAGGCCACGATGGCTTCGCGGGGTTCGCCTTTGCTGTAGAAGTCGGCCAGTCCCAGCGCTGGCATGGTGAGCACAATGGCCAGCACGGCCACTATCCATAACGCTTTGTTGTATTCTATTTTCATATATAAAAAGGTGGTAGAGCCAAGGCTCTTGTGATGTTTCAGCTTCAAAATTACAAATAATTATCTGTTTCTGAGGCGTTGGGTTGTATATTTATTTCTATTTTTATACTTTTGTAGGCTGATTGACAGGTTCTTGCTAAGGCAAGCGCTGCAACAGCATGGGTAAAGACCCTTTATAAGAAGATTGATACAAAAAGTAGATTGAAACAAAAAGAAGATTGAAACAAAAAAGAAGATTGAACAAGAAAAGATTGAACAAGAAAAGATTGAACAAAAAAAGATGAAACGAATAATAAAAGCTCTGGGTTATGTGCTAACCGTTCATGTGTTGGCTCTCTTGGTGATGACGCTCTATCGTCTTACCCAATATATGGCGCTGCATGGTATGATTGTGCAGAAGTCGGCATCATCGGTTACCGCCTTTGTAAAAGGTGTGTGGTTTGACAATGTGATAGCCTGTTATATCTCGGTGCTGCCCGTAGTGGTGGTGCTGGCTACCACCACCTTTGGCGTGTGCCGGCGTTGGCTGTTGCGTGCCACCACCGTATGGTATAGCGTGCTGTTTGGTATTGCCTTTATACCCTCGGCTGCCAATATTCCTTATTTTCAATACTTTTTTAAGAACATCAATTCAAGCATCTTTGGGTGGTTTGGCTATGTGGGCACCACAGCGGGCATGCTGGTGCAAGAGTCGTCGTACTGGCTTTACATAGCCATGTATTTTGTGCTCACCACCTTGTTTGTGCTTGCACTGGTGTGGCTGATGCGCCGCATGGCGCCCATGCTGTGCGAGAAGGGCTTGCCCCAATGGCCCACCGCAACGGGTGGTGTGGCCTTGACCTTACTGATGGGTGGCGCCTGTGTGTTTGGCATACGTGGCCGTATGGGTTACAACCCTATTAAGGTGAGCCAAGCTTACTATTGCGAAGATGCCTTCTTGAACCAGTTGGGCATTAACCCCGCCTTTAATCTGCTGACCAGTGTGCTCGACGATATGCGTAAGGAGAACCGCGAACTGCACCTCATGCCTTATGCCGAGGCTATCAACAATACGCGTTCATGGCTGGGCATTGAGGGTAAGGTAGATAGCACCTGTGTGCTGCGCCGCGAGGTGAAGGCCGACACGGTGGTAACCACCCCACGCAACGTGGTGATTATATTGATGGAGAGCCTTTCGGCCAATCTGATGGGCACCTTCGGTAACGAGCAGCACCTCACGCCTACGCTCGACTCGCTTTACCACCACTCGCTGGCGTTCACTCGCTTTTACAGTGCGGGCATACATACTAACCACGGCATGACGGCTACGCTCTACTCGTTTCCTGCCCTTATGTTCCGTAACCTAATGAAGGGCACCGTTACGCCACACCGTAGCGGTATAGCCACGGTGCTGAAGAGCAAGGGCTATGAAAACATGTTCTTCATGACGCACGAGGCGCAATATGATAACATGAAGGCGTTTTTTGCTACCAATGGCTACGACGACATCTATGCACAGGAAAACTATCCGAAGAGCGAGGTGGTAAACTCGTTTGGCGTGAGCGATCACTTTCTTTTCAGCTATGCGCTCAATACCATCAACCGCAAGGCTGCCACGAAGAAGCCGTTTATGGCTACCATACTTACTGTGAGCAATCATCCGCCTTATATCATACCGTCGTGGTTTAAGCCGAAGAGCAAGGAGAAGGAGCAACAGATTGTAGAATATGCTGACTGGTGTGTGGGCGACTTCTTGAAGCGTGCTGCCAAGGAACCGTGGTATAAGAACACGCTGTTTGTTATTCAGGCCGACCATGGCAAGATTGTGGGCGGTGCTGAGGGCGAACTGCCACAATCGTTAAACCACATACCGCTTATTATGTTTGGCCCTGGGGTGCCGCAGATGCAATATGCTGGACTGGGCATGCAAGTTGATGTAATGCCCACGCTGCTGGGCTTGATGGGCGCCAGCTATACCTATGAGGGCTTTGGCGTTGACCTACTGCACATGCGTAGGCCCATGGTGTTTTATTCGGCCGACAACCAGATCGTGGCACGCGATGACAAACGCTGCTTCATCTATAACCCTTCAATGGATAAGAGCTTCTGTTATGATGTGGCTGAAGATGGTTCGCTGCACGAAAACAAAAACGAAAAGGCGTTTGCTGACCTTCGCCGCTATGTGTTCTCAAATATTCAGACAGCCGAATATATTGAGCGACATAGGAAGTGAGAAAACTAAAATGCTATATAACAATAAAACAACAAAATATAAATAACATCGTTTCACATATTCGATAGTAACAAGAATAACAACAATAATAAGAATAACAACAAAAGGACAATATAAACAACGTTGGTTTCTTACTCAAGAGTAAAAACTGTTGCTTATATTGTCCTTTTATTGTTTAAGGTTGTTGTGTTGTTACAATGTTGTTGCATCGTTACAATGTTGTTGCGTTGTTACATTGTTGTCGCGATACAATGTTGACATTGTTAACAACCTCTTTATCATGTGTCAGCGACACAAATCGGTGGTGTTACTTCTTTCTCTTACGTCTGAGATACTCGCGGTAGGGGGTGTGGAGGTCGAGATAGCGGAAGTTTTGGGGCGGAAGCTGCTTCGGCATCTTCATGTAGTCGCCATAGCAGTAGCGTAGATACTCGTCGGGCTTCTGCACACCCATCAATGTGTGACCCTCAAACTGCACAGGCGTGGGGGTGCCATACACATCCTTAGGCAAGATGCCGCGCTCGGGCTTGTTGTCGTGGTCGGCTACCAGGGGTGAGGCATCATAGTTGTATTCGCGTTGCACATCGTTCATGCGACGATGAGCCTTATCTTGCGACACCACCTTGTGCATAAACTTGGCGAAGAGCCAACGCAAACCGTAACCATGCTTCATAGGGTCGATGGTAGAATAGTAGAGCATCTTCTTGGCGATGGCGTAGCGGCGATAGTGTTTGCGACGCTCGTTCTCGTCAACGGTCATGCCATCGAGGGGAAAAACGTCGACGGGCAGACCACCCACAAAGTTGAACTGGCGGCGCAAGATGTATGTGGTCTCCTTATCTTGTATGCGCGCAAACTGATAGGGGTACATGGGGTCTTGCAAGCCGCTCACCAGCTCATAACGCTCGGGCAGCCACTCGTTGGCGTGCTTCACAAACTCGTTATAGTCTTCGCGAGGCATGGCCACATCGGCATCGTCGTCCCAAGGCACAAATCCCTTGTGCCGCACGGCACCTAACATAGTGCCAGCAATGAGATAATAGCATAGGTTGTGCTCGCGGCACACCTTGTCAATGGCGAGCAACATGTCGAGAATATATTTTTGTAGCTCTCGTGTTTGCTCGTCGCTAATGCGTTCTTCCTGAATATTTTTCTTTGCCATAATGTTTTGGAAATTCTTTTCTCAATACAATAGGTTAAATGTTATTTTATATTGTCTTTTTATTATTTCTTTTTTCTTACCTTTCGCATTTCTATCGAATTCTTCACTCTACACTCTTCACTCTACACTTAGATAATCGTCATGTCGCGCTGGGCATAGAAGTCTTCGATAATCTGAGTGATGCTGTGTGAAATGTCGTCAGACACGTAGGCAAAATCGCTGCCCGTGCTGATGGCTTTGAAGAAGGATAGCAACTCGTAGCGCAGCCCCTCGCCATCAAGCTGGTAGAAGTAGCGCTTGTTGTTTTGGGGATTCTCGTAGCGCACCTCAAAATATTCGGTCTTCCACCACGGGGCTGGCACATAGATGTAGCCCTTGGTGCCCGATACCACCAGTTCGCCTTCCGACTTCACACCTTGGCCCACCTTTAGTGAGGCCACGGCGTGCGGATATACAAACGCTATCTTTGTGAAAGCGTCGTAGCGATGCTTATCGTCGGCAAAGCGGGTAAGGATGTCTTTGCGCTGATAGTTGGTGCCCAGCATCTGGAAGATAGGCAGCAAGGCAGTGGGGCCCCAGGCGCAAATGCTGTTCCACTCGTACAGACTACGACTTGAGTCTTGCGTGGGGTCGAAGTCGAGCAACGAGGTACAGGTGGCATCTACGCTCACAATGTCGCCCACGATGCCGCCTTTGGCCAGTAGACGCAGGCGGTGATAAGCCATCGA
>CAKQFW010000047.1 GCA_934230965.1 uncultured Prevotella sp. | reverse complement strand
TATTGGTTCCAGAACTCGTCGTCGCGTATCATTGCATCGGCCTCATGCCGCACCTTTGCCTTACCTTTAAACAGTTTGTTCGGCAAATCGTCGAAGGCATAATCGCTTAAGCGCGTGGTGCGCGTGACAAGGGCTTCATGTATCCACTTGTTAATACGTATCTCGGCCGTCATATCATCGGTAGTGAGCACCCAGTCGCCCGAAGGCAATTTGGTATACTCTTGCACGATTTTCATGTCTTCAACAAAGTTTACGTCAGACCGTTTGGGCAGTGTCATCTCACACTTCTTTACATGAAGGGTGGAGTCGGCCAGCACATACAGGTCGCCACGGAAGCCAAAGTCTTGCTGGTTGTTAGGAATAAACTCAAGATGATAACATAAATCGCGATCAACATACACTGTATCGGCAATGTAATAACGATAGAACGACACCGCGGTCTCGCCTATTGGGCTGGTGAACCAATACTGCAACAGGCGAATGTGGTCGTCGTAAATATCAATATCTGTGAACACTTCTTTCAATAATGTGTTCAAAATGTCGCCCGTCTGCAACACATTGTTAATGCCCTCTGAACGTGTGCCTTTAATAATATCTTTCACGTCTTTAGGGTTCTTGCGGTATATGTGCTGGGTAACGGTTTCGTCAACCGAAATAGGAAGTATCAGTTTGTTGTTATAAGGGCTCACCTCTACCTGATCAAGCACCCATTGTTTATTTTTAAAACGTCCGCTATCAAGGTCGGCGGGCTTGATATCATTCATTGCCAATGATATCTTCTGATATTTATTATATTGATAATAAGGGTGGTTATCAAGGTCGGTGCGCTTCTTGGCGGCTATCACGCGACGCATCAATTCTACGGCAGGATTATTCTTGCGCGAATAACGTCCGCGCTTCGACTTTACCACTACCTCGCCAAGGCTGGCGGCATCGTCTTTCAAAACAATTTTAAGGTGTGAGGGGGTTTTGCCGTTAACAACAATACTCTGCGACTTGAAACCTACAGAGCTGAACGTTAACGACCATCCTTCATGGCGGTCGATAGTAAACTTACCTAACGCATCGCTTACCGATGCTACATGGTGCCCCTTATACATGGCACTGGCCATAGGGATGGCAAAACCATCAGCGTCTACTATCTCACCCGTAATTTTCTGTTGTGCCATCACGCAAGTCATGCACAACAGCATATATATAACACCAACTAATCTCTTCACTTTGATCAAAATAAAAAACTCAACTATATCTACAAAAACATCTTTCTTAATAATGCACTACAATACAACGTTACATCAGCTTCTGTAGGAACGCTGTTGAGGCATTTTCATTACTTTTCATCTTATCCTTGAAATCGGATGCAAAGTTAGTCATAATATTTATAAAAAAAGAGAAAACTTTTTGTGCGTTAATGTTTTTTTCATTAATTTTGCATCATCATATGAAAAGAGCTCCGTTATTACCTATTTTTATAGGTACGGGTTTCGGAAGCGGTTTCTGGCCTTGGGGACCGGGAACAGCTGGTGCAGTGTTGGCCACAGTTATTTGGGCAACGCTCTCTTTTGTATTGTCTGCACACACCTTATTTTTTGTTACGCTTGCAGCCGTCATCATCTTTACATGGCTGGGCACGTGGGCCACGGCACGCCTAATGCCCTATTGGGGCGACGACCCTAAACGCGTAGTGATGGACGAAATGGTGGGTGTATGGATACCCTTGCTGGCTTGCCCCTCTTTACAAGAAAGTGCCTCGGCATGGTGGTGGGCATTGGCTGCCCTCATACTATTCCGTTTTTTCGATATTCTGAAACCCCTGGGCATCCGACGCATCGACCGCATGCACGGTGCCTTCTATGTTATGCTCGACGATATTGTAGCTGGCATATATAGTGTTGCACTCATCTTATTGGCAAAATGGGTAATGTAAAGCGAGCAATAGTAACCTTCAGCATGGCACAATGTTCGGCGTTGGTAGCTACCTGTTGCGACTTTTTGCTCACCATCGTGTTGGCACGATTTGCACATGTATGGTATGCCTATGCCACATTGCTGGGTGCCATCTTTGGTGGCATCGTTAATTGCTGTATCAACTATCGTTGGGTGTTTCATGCCTTCGGACTAAAGAAGAAATACATTGCCTTGCGTTATATCATTGTGTGGGTGGGCAGCATTGCCTTAAACACATGGGGCACCTACCGCCTTACCGAATGGCTGGGCATCAACTTTGTAGCCGTAAAAGCCATCGTGGCCGTGGCTGTAGCTATACTATGGAACTATCAGATGCAACGATACTTTGTCTTCAAAAGCAATAAGAACGACACTTTGTCTTAAAAAAGCAATAAGGTTGAACAAGTAACAATATTAAAAGAAAATATATTCAACGATTATAACGAATGAATTATAGAGATTTTTTACAAAAAGTGATTTACGTAATCATCAACCCGCTTATTAAGGGAATGATTAAGGTAGGCATCACCCCCAACTTCATTACCACAACAGGTTTCTTACTGAATGTTGTAGCGACAGGTTTCTTTGTATATGCAGCCATGTATGCGCCCAACGATCTTTCGCTCATCGGCTGGGGCGGTGGTATCATCCTTTTTGCCGGACTGTTCGACATGATGGACGGACGCTTGGCACGTATGGGAAACATGTCGTCGGTATTTGGCGCACTATGGGACTCTACCCTCGACCGCTACAGCGAACTGTTCACCCTCTTCGGCATCACCGTTTTCTTCTTGCTAAATCAATGGGAATGGATGGGCGTAGTAACCTTCCTGGCCATGGTAGGCTCGGTAATGGTAAGCTATGTACGTGCTCGTGCCGAAGGCTTAGACATTGAATGTAAGGTTGGCCTGATGCAGCGCCCTGAGCGTGTAGTGCTCACCGCCTTCGGTGCTATTATGTGTGGCGTCATGAGCGAGGTAATGTGGCTGGCTGTGCCTATTGCTATCATTGCTGTTTTGGCTAATATCACCGCCTTCTGGCGTGTAGGCCACTGCTATAACGCACTGAAAGGAAAGAACGAATAATAATTTAAACAGAATAGACGTTTCAATACGAAACGTTGCGACATACTTGTACAGGCCACCCCTATTCATAAATGTTTAGCATATACATCATCTTATTATACGCTGTGCTGATTGCGGTCAAGCCGACCCGCAAATTAGCATTTGCACTTACGCCTTGGCTTATCTTCGCCTGTTCTTACGATTGGATGCGTTTCTTGCCCAACTATGAGGTGGCACCCATCGATGTTAAAGGTCTTTACGATGCCGAGAAGGCACTGTTCGGCATAGGGTCAGGTGCTTCGGTTCTTATCCCTGGCGAATATTTTGCCGCTCATCACTGCGCGTTTGCCGACTTAATGGCAGGCTTCTTTTATCTTTGCTGGGTGCCCGTGCCCCTGGCCTTCGCCATCTATCTGTATCTGAAAGGCGATAAGCGCAACTACCTTCGCTTCTCCCTTGCTTTCCTCTTTGTCAACCTGTTAGGGTTCTGCGGCTATTATATTCACCCCGCTGCTCCACCATGGTATGCTATGAACTATGGCTTCACCCCGATACTGAACACACCAGGCAACGTGGCCGGACTGGGACGCTTTGATGCGCTGTTAGGCATTGACATCTTCCATTCTATCTATGGAAAGAACTCCAACGTGTTTGCTGCCGTTCCCTCTCTGCACGCCGCTTACATGCTCATTGCCACCGTATATGCTGCCATCAGCAAGCAGAAGCACGCTACAACCATTGTGTTTGCCTTTATCTGCATGGGCATTTGGTGGACAGCCGTTTATTCTGGTCATCATTACATTATCGATGTGTTGCTGGGTATTCTTACCGCAGTGCTTGGCATTGTGATTTTAGAGAAGGTGCTGTTCAAGATAAAATGCATCGCACGAGGCTTGGAAGTGTATATCTCGCACATCTAAAACAAAAGATATGAAGCAAGTCATACAACGATATATTGATTCGTTTATCGACATGATATACCCTCGCAAATGCGCGGTTTGCGGTTGTCGACTTGCCCTTGAAGAACAGCTCGTGTGCACCCACTGCTTCTTTAAGATGCCACGCACGTTTCTTGCCAACGACCCACACGACAACTTGCTTACCGACAGCATTGCCACGGCAGTGCCTTTCAACCGTTGTGTGGCCTTTACTTGGCATACGCACGGCTCAGCGTTCGGTCACTTGGTTTACCAACTAAAATACTATGATAAACCAGAGATAGGCCGATGGATGGGCCAACTGATGGCCGAAGAGTTAAACGAAAGCCACTTCTTTGATGGTATCGATGTCATTATCCCGATACCGATAAGCAAGAAGCGCCAACAATGGCGTGGCTATAACCAAAGTGAAGAAATAGCAAAGGGGATAACCAGCGTTAGCCCCGTACCCATATGCACCCAAGCCGTGGTGCGCAATTCATTTCATAAAAGTCAGACACAAACCAGCCGACAAGAGCGAATAGAAAACGTGAAAGATGCCTTCACGCTTGTCAATCCTACGCTGATACACGGCAAGCACGTCTTGCTCATCGACGACATCATCACCACAGGCTCCACCATCTCATCGTGTGCCAACGAGCTGGTGAAGGCTGGCGATGTTACCGTAAGCGTGCTTTCCTGGGGTGCCGCCCAGTCATAACGCGCAGTTTCGAAGTATCAATACTGCCAGAGCCGAAACGTTTCACATTAACAACATTAACCGTTCCTTCCAGTTCAATGGTTCCTACACCGTAAAGCGTACTGTTCACCGTTCCAGCCCTATCCAGTTTTACATCAATATCGCCCGCACCTTGCAGTTTTATATCTATTTTTGCGGCACGAAGGCTCTTTACCTCCATGTCTCCCGCGCCATAAAGATCAAGGCTTACCGTTTGCGCTGTCACCTTATCCAAATCGGCATCGCCAGCACCATACTGCGAAACAAAAAGCTGGTCGCATATCAACGGCTTTTCAAATTCTACATCACCAGCACCCTTTTGCTCAATACGCAGCACATCAGTATCCAGCGCCGACACCACCTTTACATCGCCAGCGCCTGTTGATGTGATAGCAATCAAATCGGGCGAGGATACATAAATCTTAAGTTCATGTCTGCTTCTTCCTTTAAAGAAATTCTTATCAAAGGTGCGTTGTCCGATGTTCAGCACACCATTCTTATCAATATTCCATGTTACGCGTTCCACATCTTCCCTTGCACCTTCAATTCTTATCGTCGACGCCTTATTAGTTTGTGTAAAGTACACATCAAAAGCCCCCGTGGTACGAATGGCTTTATAATAAGCTAAGTTACGTTTAACAACCGTCTTTGCGGTTGAATGGGTAGCACTTCCTGCTTCGATGATATTGCCCGAATCTCTGTTAGCCGAGTTAGAACTAACACTTACACACAGCATGCACAAAAGCATTACTGGCATCAAACTTCTACAAAACATTCTGTTCATAACGTTTCTTTTCTATGAGTTTTCAAATACCTATTTGATAAGACATCATACGCCTATTATTGAGATTATTTTCCACTCTTTAATGCAAGATAATATTCTCTACATTCTATGTTTTAGATGTCTTTATATATGGTATGACGGAAAAGTCAATGTAAAAGTTGCATGCAGCACTTATTTTTTTAATATCAGCTGCCAATATAGCCTATCGGCTACCGATATAGAGGAACACCATGCCGAGGAGCACGAGCAGCAAGTCGACAACTTTTCCACCAAGGTTCTTCTCGCGAAAGACAGCAGCTCCAAAGAGGAAACTCACAATAACGCTACCTCTACGTATCATCGATACGATAGAAATCATGGCTTCAGGCAGACTCAGTGCATAGAAATAGACAAAATCGGCAGCACTGAGGAAGAGGCTGATAAACACAATACTCCAATGCCAATGCATAGGAGTGGTCGACTGTCGCTGCGACCACCATAATAGCAAGAGCATCAGTCCCATCAACACACACTGATACAGGTTATACCAACTTTGCACAGCCATACGAGCCAAACCCAATCCACCCTCAGTAACAGGCGCCATCAGATATTTGTCATACAGTCCGCTCACGGCGCCAAACACGGCAGCCAGCACCAAGAAGTAAACCCATCGGTTATGTTTAAAGTCGATGCCTTCTTTCTTACCACTCTTACTGAGCAAGAAGAACGAGATGATGGCCAACAACACGCCACCCCACTGCCACAAGTTCAGCTGTTCGCCAAACACCAGCATAGCGCCCACCAACACCATGATAGGCCGAGTGGCATTAACAGGCCCAACAATAGTGATGGGCAGATGCTTCATGGCAAAATAGCCGAAGAGCCACGACGAAAGCACAATAAAACTCTTCAGCACAATATATTTATGCACCTCCCATCCACAGGCGGGCACATAGAACAGCGAGTCGGTAGCAAGCACGCCCGTGGTCGAAGCCACAATAAATGGAATGAATATCAGCGAACAAAACAAGGTGTTGAGGAACAACACCGGAATGACGGCATTGCCACGCAACGCCATTTTCTTAAATACATCATAAAATCCTAACAGCGTGGCTGATAGGAAAGCAAGGATTAACCACATAATTGTTTTTATGGCCTATTACAAAAACCTTTTATATATAAAACCTCAACGTATATATCAACGTATATATGTTAACGTACATATAAAAAATCAGCATAGGTCAAAATAAATATTATTTTATTGCATACTCTCAAGAGCCTACTCCATACTCTCAGGAGCATATTCCACTCGTTCTAAGAACAGAGCGTGGCCTGGCATACTTTCGCCCGCATCCGATCGATTCTTTCCTGCCACCACGTCACGAAACTGTTCCAGCGTCATTCGATGGCGTCCCACCTCAATAAGTGTTCCCACCACAGCGCGCACCATATTGCGCAAAAAGCGGTTGGCCGAAATCACAAAATACCAAGCATGGTCAGACACCTGCACCCATTGTGCCTCTGTAACGTTGCACAGCGTAGTCTTCACATCAGTATGACTTTTGCAGAAAGCGCCAAAGTCGTCAACCTGTAACAGATATTGTGCAGCCTCGTTCATCAAAGCAAAGTCGAGGTCGTAATGCAGTTCGCACGAATACATGCGCAAGAAAGGGTCTTTGTCGCGGTGCACATAATAATGATAGGTGCGTTTAATGGCACTGAACCGAGCATGAAACTGCTCAGGCACCTGGCACACATCATACACCTTTACGTCATAAGGCAAGATGCGGTTCAAGCGGTAGGCCAAATTTTTACCATCAAGCGGCTGCTCCACATCAAAGTGTGCGGCCATCTGCCGCGCATGCACCCCCGAGTCGGTACGTCCTGCACCCACCACAGTGATATCTGTCTTCAGCAATCTCGACAGCGCCTCTTGCAACACTTGCTGCACCGTCACCCCATTGGGCTGTATCTGCCAGCCATGATAGCGTGTGCCGTCATAGGCAAACCAAACTACATATCTCATCATCGGTGTCGGTGGTTATAATCGCGTTTGAAGGCACGTTTAAACACCTTACGGTGGAACTGTTCTTCAGCCTGAATGATGCGAAACACCTTTGAGGCTGGCAACACCTTCAAAAACTCGTTATGATATTTTTGTTGCAGTTTTTTCATTTCCACATCGCGTTTATCGTTCTCGCGAATCATTTTCAAACATTCGTCATTGTTTTTCATGTTCACATAACGACCGCGACGCATTGCGCCGAATAGCGCCAACTGCTTCTTACGCATCTCGCGATACAGCGGGAAGAACTGTGCCGATTCGCGTGGCGACAAGCAAGCCTCTGTAGTGATATATTGCTCCAGTTCAGCCTCAAACTTTTCCGGATTAAACGGTTCTGGCAATACCCCGGGCACAGGTCCTGGCCCAGGTTGCATAGGTTTTTGTGCCGACAACGTCAGCACACCAGCCAGCAAACATATTAGTAAGAAGAAATACCTTTTCGTCATTATATAATTATTTACTGTTCTTCAGATACCATTGCGTATATCTCGTCATTGTCAAGCATGGCATAGTCGGCGGCCATGTCTAACGAACTGTAGTCTGATGATGAGTGAATATCGGTAGCAGCAGGTGCGCGGTGCTTCATCGTTGCCAAGCTCTCATTGCCCGAGCGTTGACCAATAAAGACCAGCGAGCCCGTCATTATTACGCCCACAGCAGCGGCAGCCACGGCCCACCTACGCCATCTATTTCTTAAAGGCACCTGTGGCACGGATGCAGGCTGTTGCTCTGGCAAGCGCTCCATCACCCTCTCGGCCAGTTGGTCAAAATAGCCGTCGGGCACGGTAAACGGTTGTTTCTTTCCGAACCGTTGCTCAAAAAGTTTCTCTTCAGCATCCATAGTATTTATTGTTTTGCTTA
Source organism: uncultured Prevotella sp. (assembly GCA_934230965.1). GTDB lineage: Bacteria > Bacteroidota > Bacteroidia > Bacteroidales > Bacteroidaceae > Prevotella. Next base: position 2,873 of record CAKQFW010000047.1, on the reverse strand, counting down.
TTTGACGTATAAATATATTGAAAGTTTAATCGTGTTCGTTGAAAAATTCTGTTATTTTCTTTACGGCGATATGATAGCTTGCCTTCAGCGCTCCTTCCGAGGTGTTCAGCAGTTGACTAATCTCCGAATATTTCATCTCATCGTAATATCGCAGCGTAAAAACCGCCCGTTGCACCTCTGGCAGTTGAGCGATAGCTTGTTGCAACAGCGCCTCAGCCCTATCGCCATCAAAATTGTCGTCAGCCAAAAGTCGGTTAGCCAGCGCCATGTCATCATCGGCACTGGCTGTAGCGATACGACATTTCTGTCGACGAATAAAGTCGAGTGCCTCATTGATGGCAATGCGGTAGAGCCACGTCGACAACTTCGACCTGTTTTGAAAACCATCAATGCTGCTCCACGCCTTGATGAAGACATTCTGCAAGATATCGTCGGCATCTTCATGCGCCAGCACCATACGCCGTATCTTCCAGTACAGCGGTTCGCTATACTGTCGCACCATGTCGGCAAAAGCCTCACGCCGAGTACCCACATCAAGCAATCGCTGCAAGAGTTCGTTTTCGTTATATGCCGCCATCACAAATACAGTTTTAGGGTTTCATACAGCGCATTGTCATATCCATAAATGTCTGGATACGAGCGCAGCTGTCCGTTAGCCGTGTTAAACAATGTGTAATAAGTAATATATAGCGGCACTTGTGGCGTAAGCGTTACCCACCGTACCAGTCGGGCTTTATCCACCTTTACAGTGGGCACAGCGCCATTATCTTCTTCATCGTCGTTATTACTTTTTGAAGGTTCAGGAAAGTCGACGGTGAACGAATATTTTATCTTATCAAGCAGCGCCTCATCCTTATCTTCCAGCAAGAATACGGCCAAATCGTAAGGCCGTTGCACACGCACACAGCCATGCGAGGCCAATCGGTCGTTGGCCGAGAAGAGTGCGGGGTTAGAGGTGTCGTGCAGATACACCGAGAAGTTGTTTTTAAAACGGAATATCATGCGCCCCAAGGCGTTACCCTTTCCGCCACGCTGAATAACATGAAAATCGTTACCCACCAGCATAGCAGGTGTAGCCAGAGCAGGGTTTAGCTGTTTACCCGTTTTACGCTCTTGTATAAAATATCGGTGACGTTCAAAGTATCCCACATCGCCCGCATGTGGAGCCACGCTTTTCTTTACAATACTTTTCGGAATAATCCATTGCGGATTTAGCTCTATGCGCGATATATAACTTTGCAGCAGCGGTGTCTTTGTTTTTTGCGACCCACACACCACGCGCATGCTCAGCTTATTGTCACCATCAATGGCGTCAAGCTCTTGCGACGGAACATTCAGCAACACATACTTTTTATGGTTATACCTACTGTCGTCAACGCTCCAGCGGCAGCGCTCCATATTGCACAAGATGCGTTTACGTTCGGCAGCCGATGTGTGCTGCCCCAGCATGGCCTGAAGACGAGCATACAGCGGATCATTGGGCACCGACTGTCGCAAAAACCACCCCACGCTGTCGTGGCGCACCTTGTTAAAGGCTTGTAACACAAAATGATGCGAGGGCGTTTTAACAGGCACATCAAAGAGCACGTTATAGGTTTTATGCACCGAGTCGCTATCGCGCACATCAAGACGATTAAAGATTCTCTTCGGACTGGTATAACCAAAACGCTGCCCTATGCAATAGCACAAGTAAGCCTTTGTTAGGTTATATTCTAACCTTGCCAGCACACGGTTAATGTTTTCATCGCCCAGGTTCAAGCTATCAATTGTTTGCTTGTCGCGCTGTATAGCATCAAGGCGAAAACGGTGCTGCGAAAAGCCCATCTCCTTCACCCGTGCCACATATTTCAGTACGCTGTCGGCACAATGGGCCACGCCATCACGCCCTATCCATAAGAAGGGGCCCGCGTTTTTATAATAATCTTTTACTTTGAGGTCGGCGGCTTGGCGGTCATGGTCTTCATACATTAGGTCGGCAATATAGCTCCTAATGCGTTTTTCGCTGATATGAAAGCCGTCGAGGGTCATATCAGCGAAGCTGTCGCGTGTAACAGGCAGCTTCTGCTGGGTCGGTCCACACGATACACAAAAAAGCATCTCCATAAGGAGACAAAATATCAATAGAAAGTGTTTCAACTATCTGCTTACAATATTACACGCTTTCTTTCACTCAATTATTTATTTCAGCGACACCTTGCGCACGGTGGTGCCCACCTTTATAATATAGCACCCCTTCGAGAGGTTCAGGTCGTAGGTGCGATCGGCACCTTCCACCTTAATGCTATGTATGCGCACACCAGCCAGGTTGTAAACATACATAGTCTTGCCGTTGGCACCAGATACACGTATCGTAGCACCGTTCACCGTGATGTTGGCAGCTGTGGGCTGAAGGTCGTTCTCAATAATCTCAATGGCAACATTAGCACGCACCTGAACAGGAGCGCACAACGTGAGCATAGCCATCATCATAGTTGTGAGTATATATTTCATCATACCGTATCTGTTTATCTGTTTGTCTTAATTCGTTACCTGTGAGTTATTATTTATGCAAATATACGCATTTTATCATTATCTGCATGTTTTTTCTTTCTTTATGATAGAGATATTAACAATAATTAACCCCCATTTTCCCTATCTACGATATACCATAACAGCTTGTTTTATACCATGCAGCAACACTGAAGCACAAAAAAGCAACACATTACCAGCCCAGCGCCCCCTCTTCTCTAAGCACTATTCGTTAGAAAAAGTGTAGGGTTTTGATCATTATTCATTAGAAAAAGTGTGCAGTTCCAGATATTATTCGTTAGAAAAAGTGTGCAGTTTTAGTTATTATTCGTTAGAAAAAGTGTATCTTTGCAGCAGATATTCGT
>CAKQFW010000046.1 GCA_934230965.1 uncultured Prevotella sp. | reverse complement strand
CCCGAAACCGTGTGGAAAGCAAAGTGCGCAACAGAACAAGTGGCGCAAGCACACGACGCACAAGAACGCAAGCTGGCAGCTCAACGGCTGGCAGCGGCGTGACGCTAAGCCCTAAAAAGAAGGAAATAACCATAAAGCTCTGCCAAGGTCTTGGCCCGTCGACATGTTACGGACGCAAAAACGCGCGTTCGCCGCTGCCTCCTACTTGCTCAAAGCAAGACAGCTGGTACAGCTCGCTCCCCTTCATTCACGACATGGACAACGCCAGCCTCGTGGCTGAAGCAAACATGTTGGAAAAGTTTGTGAAAAGAAATACGTCAGAAGTATGCTCACCCGTTGTTGTACGTCGCGAGGAAAACACAAGCGAGATGGGAGATCGCGTAAGGGCGCTTGACAACGCCGTGAGATACCTCAACGGCAGCACGGACGAGATGCCCGAAGTGTTGGAGGACGGGGCGTTCAAACGCGCCATGCAGTCAGACTATTCGGCCCTTTACCCCTCGCTGGAACCCGAGACGGTAACATATCTCAAAGGCATAAACCGCACCACAAAAGAGGTAACGGTGACCGTGTATGAGGGCAATTCGGCTTTCGACAACAAGATAAACATTGACGAGATGTGGTTTGAAGTGAACCCCAGCGAAAGAACCGCCAAGCTGCTGGAGATGGATAACAACGAGTCGACAGGAAAAGACTACACAGTGCCCTCATCCATACGCTTTGCCGGCCACCTGTTCAGGGTGACCGAGATTGGAGCATCAGCCTTCAGCGAGATGAAGGTAAAGAGCGTGACGCTGCCGATGGGACTGAAATCGATCGGTGACAATGCCTTTATGAGTTCTACCATTTCAGAGATTAGCATACCTGCAACAGTGACGAATATTGGCAAGCGAGCCTTCAGCAACATTTCTACACTCAAAACCATCAGCGTGCCCAACAGCGTGAAAACCATCGGACACAGCTGCTTTGTGATGTGTACAGGACTGACAGAGGTCAAGTTGCCCGCACGTCTTGAGAAGCTGGAGAACGCCATGTTCCGGGGCTGCCGGTCGCTGACAAAGGTTACGCTGCCACAAAACATCGACAAGATAGACACCGGAACCTTTGAAGACTGCAAGGCACTTGCACACATCGACCTCCCGCAGTCGGTAACAACCATCGGGCTGAACGCCTTCAAGAACACAGCTCTGACAGAGGTGCCTGTGACAACGAACCTGAAACTTATCGACTCTAACGCCTTCGAAGGCTGCAACGGCCTCACATCTGTATCGCTGCCAGCAAGCGTGCAGGTAGAGCACGAAGCTTTCAAAAACTGCAAGAACCTGAGAAAGGCAACCATCAGTGCAGAGCATAGAGGCATACCCGACGACATCTACATGATTTTCATGGGTTGCCCGTTTGCCCAAAAGCCATTGACATCGATACCCTCTTGCGTAACGTTTAGCGAATAATAATAAAGGCTCATGCCGAGCCTATCAAGACAAACGGCCGTGCTTACGATGTAAGCTCGGCCGTTTTACGTTAGTATGTTATGAAAAATTTGAGAGAGGTGAAACTTCACAGCTTCGAAGTTGTTTTACTAAACATGATTTAATTTATAGAGAAAGCATAGAAATATATCTACTTTAAGATGTTCACACCCTCGGCAGGAAGCGGCAATGTAACGCTGCTGCTCTTCTGTAGTGTGTCGATGGTGGCACTGTCGACCAGTGCTGCTACCGACTTGCCGCTATGCGACGTTGTGCTGTAACCAGCGGTGGTAGCCTCGCTGCCATCGTTGAACGAATGTTGAGCAGCGTTGCCCAAAGTGAGGATGATGGCCACCACAGCGGCAGCCTTGAACAGGGGGGCGAGGCGCACGCGCAAGGTTACGCGCTGAGCCCGAACGGGAGCCTCGTCGTCGAGCAGGTCGGCAAACCGACTATCGAAGTCGGCACCCAGGCGGTCGGCCATAGGTTCTTGCTGCTCGTATACGAACAGACTGCGGTATTGCTTCAGCTCTTCTGGCACCTCGGTCTGGCTGAAGAAGGCACGCAAGATGCGCTCTTCCTCTATCGAGGTCTCGGCCGCCCAGTAGCGGTCCAGAAGTTGTGTTATATACTTATAGTCCATAATCGTCAATCTGTTTAAAACGTTGTTTGATGGTTTGCCTCGCACGAAAGATGTTTACCTTTACCTGTTGCTCAGTAATGCCCAGTATGTCGGCAATCTCTTTGTAGGGTTTGCCCTCAAAGTCGCGAAGCTGCACACAGGAACGTTGCTTTTCGGGTAGGCTGTCAACCAACTGTCGTACTAGCTTTATGCGGTCGTGCTGCTGAGCGTGGTCGAGGGGTGTGGGCGACTGGTCGGGGCGCTCCATGCGTTGCTCGTCGAGCTCAAGATGGTTGTTGTCTTGTTTCTCGGCGCGGTCGAGAGCTAAGTTTCGGCAAATGGTGAGCGCGAAGGCCTCGATGTTTTCAATCTCATCCCATTGTTCGCGACGGTTCCAGATACGAATGAGTGTGTCTTGCACGATGTCCTCGGCTTCGGCTCTGTCAAGTGTAATGCGTAGGGCCAAGCGATAAAGGATGTCTTTCAGCGGCAATACATCATTGCGAAAACTCACTTTATTCATTGCTCTCTGTATAAGAATGACGGTTTATGAGCGGAAAGGTTACAGAACGTTTCCGCCTTTTAACTTGTATTAACAGTATTATATCATAACAACAGTGCCGCTATTGGGGTTACCCAAGCTGTCGGCACTGGTGATGCGCACTTGCTTTACGCCCTTTGCCACGGCATCGAGGGCGTTCTCTATCTTCGGTATCATGCCGCCAGCAATGGTGCCGTCGGCAGTGAGACGTGTGAAGGCTTCGCGGTTGATGTGCGAGATAACACTTGCATCATCGTCGGCATTGGCCAGCACACCCGCCTTCTCAAAACAATAAACCAGCGTAACATCAAAGTAAGGGGCCAGGGCCTTGGCCGTTTCAGCGGCAATAGTGTCGGCATTAGTGTTCAGCATGTGGCCCTCGCCATCGTGGGTGAGCGGTGCCATAACAGGCGTTACACCCTCAGCAATGAGGGTGGACAGCATGCGGCCATCGGCACGGTCAACATCGCCCACAAAGCCATAGTCGATGCCATCTTTGATGGGTCGACGATGCGAGTGCATCACGTTCATGTCGGCACCCGTAAGGCCCAGAGCATTGATGCCCAGTGCCTGAAGACGCGCCACAAGCTGCTTGTTTACCAGTCCGCCATACACCATGGTCACCACCTCGAGCATATGCTCGTCGGTAATGCGGCGGCCGTTCACCATCTTGCTCTCAATGCCCAGGGCCGCCGCCACCTTGGTAGCGCGACGTCCGCCCCCATGCACCAGCACTTTGTTTCCTGGGATGTGGGCAAAGTCGGTGAGAAGACGCTGCAGCTGAGCCTCGTCTTCAACCACAGCTCCGCCTACCTTAATAACGGTAAGGGGCTGAGCTACATTTGTGTTGATATTGTTTGTCATTGTTGTTTAAAGCTTTAAAATAGGGCTTATAGGACCCATGGGACCTATAGGTCTTATAGGTCTTATAGGTCTTATAGGTCTTATAGGACCTATGGGGCTTATAGGGCTGGGCTTATAGGGCTTATAGAGCAAGCCTTACTCAAGATAGGTGTAGCCGTAAAGTCCTGAACGGTAATTGCTCAAAAACTCTTTGCCCTCTTCAAGCGATATCTTGCCCTCTTTCACACTCTTTGTTACCCATATCTCGAGCTGGCGCACCAGCTTCTTGGGATTATACTGCACATAGTCGAGCACCTCTTCTACGGTTTCGCCATCAAATATCTGGTCGATGTGGTAGTGGTTGTCTTTCACGCTGATGTGCACGGCATTGGTATCGCCAAAGAGGTTGTGCATATCGCCCAAGATTTCTTGGTAAGCACCTACGAGGAACACGCCCAGATAGTAGGGTTCGTCCTTCTTCAGCGTGTGCACGGGCAGACAGTGCGAGATGTTACGGTTGGTAACAAAGTTGGCAATCTTGCCATCCGAGTCGCACGTAATGTCTTGTATGGTGCAGTTGCGTGTAGGACGCTCGTTCAGACGTTGCAGCGGGATGATGGGGAACAGCTGGTCGATAGCCCACGAGTCGGGCAACGACTGGAAGAGCGAGAAGTTGCAGAAATACTTATCGGCCAGCAGCTTGTCAAGTCCCTTCAGCTCGTCGGGGGCATGTTTCATCTGCTTGGCTATGTTGTTCACCTCGCGGCATACGCTCCAGTACATGCTCTCAATCTCGGCCCGTGTGCGCAGATCGACAATGCCGTGCGAGAAGAGATCGAGGGCCTCTTCACGTATCTGCTCAGCGTCGTGCCAGTCTTCAAGCATGGTGCGCTGGTTCAGATGATCCCATATCTCGTAGAGGTCTTTCACCAGCTGGTGGTCGGTATCGTTGGGTTCAAACTCTTCGCGCATCTCGGGCAGCGAGGCGGTTTCGAGCACATCGATAACAAGCACCGAGTGGTGTGCCGACAGTGAGCGTCCGCTCTCGGTGATGAGGTTAGGATGATCAATGCCGTTTTTGTTTGAGGCATCAACAAAAGTGTAGATACAGTCGTTCACATACTCTTGGATAGAATAGTTGACCGAGCTCTCGCTGTTTGACGAGCGTGTGCCGTCGTAGTCGACACCCAGTCCGCCCCCACAGTCAACAAAGTCGACATTGTAACCCATCTTATGCAGCTGCACATAGAACTGTGCGGCCTCGCGCAAGGCGGTTTGTATACGGCGTATCTTGGTTATCTGGCTACCTATGTGGAAGTGGATGAGGCGAAGCGAGTCGTGCAGCCCCTTTGCGTCAAGGATAGAGAGGGCTTGCAGCAGTTCGCTGGAGGTGAGGCCAAACTTAGAGGCATCGCCCCCACTCTCTTGCCACTTGCCGCTTCCGCTCGATGCCAACTTGATGCGTATGCCGAGGTTGGGCTTTACGCCGAGTTTCTTGGCAGCACGGGCAATGATGTCGAGCTCGTTCAGTTTCTCAACCACGATGAAGATGCGTTTGCCCATCTTCTGTGCCAGCAGTGCCAACTCAATGTAGCTCTGGTCCTTGTAGCCGTTGCACACGATGATAGAGTCGCTCTGGCATTGCACAGCGATAACGGCGTGCAACTCAGGTTTAGAGCCACACTCGAGGCCAAGGTTAAACTTGCGGCCGTGCGAGATAATCTCTTCTACCACAGGCTGCATTTGGTTCACCTTGATGGGGTATATAATAAAGTTCTGGGCCTTGTAGCCATATTCGTCGGCGGCCTTTTTGAAGCAGCTCGACGTCTTCTCGATACGATTATCGAGAATGTCGGGGAAGCGCAGCAACACGGGCGGTGTGACATCGCGCAGGGCGAGCTCGTCCATCACGTCGCGCAAGTCAATCTGGGTGTTGTCTTTGCAAGGGGTAACATACACGTCGCCCTTCTCGTTGACGTTAAAATAAGAGGTGCCCCAACCGTTGATGTTGTATAGCTCCTTTGAATCGTCAATGGTCCATTTCTTCATTTTTCGTTTCTTTTGCTTTTTTCTTTTTTTCTTTTTTGATAGATAATGAGGGGGGCCTTACTAAGCCTTTATAGGCCTGGCTAAGCTCTTTGGGGAAGCTAAGCCTTGTAAGCCCTTTTGGAGAAATAAGCCTGGCTAAGCCTTTATAGGCCTTTCTAAGCCCTTAGTGGAAGCCGAGGAGAAGATAAGAAGAGAAAGCGGCAAAGCCATTGGATTTTTCACTTTTCTCTTTTCACTTTTCACTTACTTATCACTTATCAGCTTTTTCAGTTTCTCTACTGATATCGCAATCTTCTCATAGTTGTCGAGCAAGGTTACGTCGAGGGTGTGGCGAGCTTGGGTGTAGAAGGGCTCGCGCTGCTTTATCTGCTCACCTATGAAGGTGCGCACCTCGTCGGGCGTCTTGTTCAGCAGCAAGGGGCGCACACTCTTTCCCATCTGTAGGTGCTGAAACAGCACATCGGGGGTAGCTTTGAGGTACACCGTCTCGCCGCGCGCGTTCATATATTGCATATTATCGAAGAAGCAGGGAGTGCCGCCTCCACAACTGATGACCACGTCTTCAAACTCGGCCACCTCGTGCAACATATTATGTTCGATACGGCGGAAGCCCTCCTCGCCTTGCTCGTCAAAGATCTGCTTGACGGTCTTGCGCATGCGGCTCTCGATATACCAGTCGAGGTCGTAGAAGGTCAACCCCAGGTCTTTGGCCAAAGCCTTGCCCACGGTGGTCTTTCCCGCCCCCATATATCCTATGATGATGATGCGTTGCATAAGCGTTACTTCTTTTTTACGGGCGTGGCGTTGACAATCTCCATGCACTGCTCGTAGGTGAGCTGTGCTGCCTTGTCGTGCTGCGCCTTGGGTATGCGATAGTTTTTACCGTCGTAAGCAATGTAGGGGCCGTAACGTCCGTTGAGAATTTCGAGTTTAGCATCCTCGTCAAACTGCTTGATATGTCGCTGAGCCTCTTGCTGACGTTTCTCCTCGATGAGCTTGATGGCGGTGTCGAGGGTTACGGTCATGGGGTCTTCGGTCTTGGGCAGCGAGGTATATTTCTTGTTGTGCAAGACGTAGGGGCCGAAGCGGCCAGCGCCAATCACCACGTCGCTACCTTCAAACTGGCCTACGGTGCGCGGAAGTTTGAACAGTTCGAGAGCCTCGTCAAGGGTTATCTCGTCCATGCGCTTGTCGGCGGGCAGCTGTGCAAACTGGGGCTTCTGCTCGTCATCGGCAGCACCTATCTGCACCACTGGTCCGAAGCGGCCAATCTTTACAAACACGGGGCGGCCCGTCTTGGGGTCGTTACCCAACTGTCGTTCGCCAGCCTTATGTTCAGAACGGGCGTTGATAACCTTCTCTACATCGGGTTCGAAGCGCGAGTCGAAGTTGCGCATCATGTCGGTCCAAGGCTCCTTGCCTTCAGCAATCTGGTCAAACTGCTGCTCTACGCGAGCCGTGAAGTTATAGTCCATGATGTCGGGGAAGTTTTCAATCAAGAAGTCGTTCACCACGATACCAATGTCGGTAGGCAGCAGTTTGCCCTTCTCGTTGCCCGTTACCTCAACCTTTGTCTTCTCAGTAATTTGTATGCCGCGCAGCGTGTCGATGGTGTATGAGCGCTCTTCGCCCTTGCGGTCGCCCTTCTGCACATATTCGCGTTGCTGAATGGTGCTAATGGTAGGGGCGTAGGTAGAGGGTCGGCCAATGCCCAGCTCCTCCATCTTATGCACGAGGCTGGCCTCGGTATAGCGTGCGGGGCCTTGTGAGAAGCGCTCGGTGCTGGTAATTTCTCGGCGGCTGAGCACATCGTTCACCGCCATGACGGGCAGGTGGTGCGAGAAGTTGTTATCGGCATCGGCGGCATTGGCGTTCATATTGTTATCATCGTCGTCGGTACTCTCGCGATATACCTTCAAGAAACCGTCGAAGGTTACAACCTCGCCATTAGCCACAAAGTGTGCTAGGGTGGGGTCGTCGGCCGAGATACGTATCGTTACGGTGGTTTTTTCTATCTGTGCGTCGGCCATCTGGCTGGCTACGGTGCGCTTCCAGATAAGGTCGTACAGGCGTTTTTCTTGTGCCGTGCCGTCGATGGTAGTGTTGCTGATATAGGTAGGACGAATGGCCTCGTGCGCCTCCTGAGCACCCTTCGAGTGGGTGTGGAAGTTGTGGGGCTGACTATATTCTTCGCCATACAACTTAGTGATTTCTTCTTTTGCGGTGCCAATGGCCAGGTTTGAGAGGTTCACGCTATCGGTACGCATGTAGGTGATAAGACCGTTTTCGTACAGATGCTGAGCCACCATCATGGTTTGCGATACTGAGAAGCCCAACTTGCGGGCGGCCTCTTGCTGCAAGGTAGAGGTGGTGAAGGGAGGTGCCGGCGAACGTTTCAGCGGCTTCTTCTGAATGGCCTCTACTGAGAATTCGGCATTGCGACACAGCTCGAGGAAGGCAACAGCCTCATCATGATTGGTGAAACGCTTGTCGAGCTCGGCCTTTACCTCTACCTGCGAACCATCCTTACGGGTGAGGCCGAAGATGGCGTTTACGCGATAGTAGGGCTCGCTCTTAAACTGCTGTATCTCGCGCTCGCGCTCTACAATAAGGCGCACGGCCACGCTCTGCACACGGCCTGCCGACAGGGCGGGCTTCACCTTGCGCCACAACACGGGCGACAGCTTAAAGCCTACCAAGCGGTCGAGCATACGGCGAGCCTGCTGCGCGTTCACCAGGTTCATGTCGAGGTGGCGCGGGTGCTCAATAGCAGCCAAGATGGCGGGCTTGGTGATTTCGTGAAACACGATACGCGAGGTTTTCTTCTCGTCAAGGCCCAGCACCTCACACAGGTGCCATGAAATAGCCTCTCCCTCGCGGTCTTCATCGGATGCCAACCATATCTTCTTGGCTTTCTTGGCGCTGGCCTTCAGTTCGCTCACCAGCTTCTCTTTCTCCTTGGGAATAACGTAGGCGGGCAGCATGGTATCCATGTCGATGCTCAGCTCTTTCTTCTTCAGGTCGCGAATGTGTCCGTACGACGACATCACCTTGAAGTCAGCGCCCAAAAATTTCTCTATCGTTTTGGCCTTTGCGGGGCTCTCTACAATCACTAAGTTGTCTTGCATGTTTTCGATGTATGTATGTTTGGAGCGCAAAAGTAAGAAAAACTTTTACTTATACCTTATTATATAAGAAATATTTAAGGAAAATTATTATTACAGAGTATTTTGAAGTGGAATAAGACGCAAGAGCGGAGCATTTAATACTCCACTCTCACATTATCAACCCACAGCGTGTTGCCCACCGAGCCGATATATGCGCCGCCATGACTTGAGCCGAATTGCAGCACCATGTGTGTGGGCGTTTCATTGGCGGAGGCCCACCCTATCTCCTTTACAGGCATCATCTTGCCTTTCGAGTTCTTTGCCCATTTAATATCATCGCCCGTAAGCAGGCCCATATAAGGTTTATAGAAGCTTTGGTGCGTAATGTCGCCATAGTGAATGATGAAGGCGGCGTTCTCTACCCACCCATTTGTGCTCTTACTAAAGCGCACCACCATGGTGCCCACACGTTTGGCCCAGATGTTGCCCTTAGCATCCTCCCAGCGTTTCTGTAGGTAGCACACACAGTCGGCCATGTCAATACCTGACACCGTTTTTACCTTGCTGAAGCCCGTTTCTTTGATGCGATTAGGATGCCCTGACAGCTTCACCTTATAGTCGAACACGAGGGCTTTAGGGCGACCCGTAAACTTCATGCCGACATTGAGCTTAGCCATGGGGTTTGAGGTAGAAGTGATGGGTTCGAGCGTCTGCCCGAGGAAGATGCTACCTGCCGCTAACACCTTGATATTCACGATGCCCAGCACCTTACAGGTTTCAATATGGGTGACAAGCTTTGCGCAGCTGCCATGGCCAGGATGCTCGTCGCGATACACCGACACGTTGGTCTTTGTGATGCCCGACACCTTTGCCATAACATTTGACGTGCCCCAGGGCGAGCCGCCCCAGTTGGTATAGGGCGCATTTTGTGCCCATGTCTTGGTGGGGGCAATCTCATGCAGCGTCTTCATGTTTCCACCTATGATGGCGCTCTCTTTTACGTGGCGAGTCACCCATTGGTTCATATCGCCATATTTAATAAAGTGTGTTCCTTCGTTGTCGGTGGCGGCCCATGCCGTCGTAGCAGAAGCCAGCATCAACACGATGCCCGCTTTCATCAACATTCTTTTCATATCCATATCAATCTTTTAAAAAAACTATACATTTTTTTCTCTTATATTCTTGTTACATACTAATTGATAAGCAACGCATTGTATCTTTTTACTCGCGCTACGCGCTCGGAGACGGGAAACATTAATTATCATTAATTGAACATTAATTAAACATTAATCGGCGCTACGCGCCAACGTCTCCTATAATTTTAATAAAACATTAATAAGGCGCTACGCGCCATTTACTATCGTGATAAAAATATTAATGTTTAATTAATGTTCAATTAATGGAAATTAATGTTTAAACCACGAGCAATGCAAAGCATTGCGAGAAATACAATCATTAATGTTTATTATAATTGTTCTTAATATTTATCACTCTCCGATTTAAGCAAAACGCTATAATCTTTGTCAAAAACGCGATGCATATCTTTATCTACAAGATAACATTCATTTGTATTTTTATCATACGCCCATCGTTCTCCTACTAAATGAGGCTCACCAAAATTAATAAGTAGCCCTATAGGTTTCTTTGTAAGACGAAGATAATTACATAGTTGTGCACGATGAGCGGCTTCTAATTTCACAACAGATTTGAGTTCGATAATAATATCTCCCACAATAATATCCATTTTATATTTTTTGTCCAACTCATACCCTTTGTAATATACTTTTATCTCCTCTTCACGCTTATTTTGTATATTACGTAGAGACAATTCTATACTCAATGCCTCCTGATAAACAGACTCTAGAAGTCCCCAATTCAATTCTGTATGTACTGTCATGGCAGAGCCAATGATTTGATACACGAGATTTTTATATTCCGTATATTTCATATCTATTTATTATTTTTTACTCCTTAATGCCCCACCGCTTCATAGCCTCAAAGTCTTTCTTGGCGAAGCATTGGTGGTAGAGCCGAGGCTCGTTGTGGTCGTCGATAAAGAGGCGGGGGCGCGGGGTAAAGGCGGGGCTTGCCAGCGAGAGCGAGTCGTTACGATAAGAGGTTTCAACGCCACCCATGGTGAGCAAGGTGTGAAACACACTGTTGCTCTCAGCCTGTTTGTGACAGTTGGCATTTAGGCAGCGGGTAATGTCGGCGTGACGCTCACGATACGTTGGGGATGTCCACACGATGAGGGGCACATGAAGTTGCCAGAACGAGGGGAAGGGCGATGCGTGTAGGAACAGATGGCGGGCATCGTCGAAGATATCCTCGCCGTGGTCGGAGGTGTAGAGCATGGCTGCACTGCCACCCTGTGCTGCCAACTGTTCAATGATGCGGCGAAGCAGCAAATCCGTCTGACAGATAGAGTTGTCGTAGGCGTTGATGAGCTGCGGACGATATTCGCGCTTTGCCCCGTCGTACTGGTCCTTCTTAAACTCGCGCATAAAATCGGGATAGCGGTCGGCGTAGCTGAAATGAGAGCCATAGGTGTGTAGTACAATAAACGTGCGCTTGCCTTTCTGCCTTGCGAGCTTCTGTGCGAACGGCACGAGCAGATCGGTGTCATAGACAT
>CAKQFW010000045.1 GCA_934230965.1 uncultured Prevotella sp. | reverse complement strand
CTATTAAGCACATGCGAAAGTTCAGTCATTAATGTTCCTCCCCCCTACGAGCAATGCACAGCATTGCGAGCATCATAATGATAATATCGTTATTATTATTTGTTCTTGAGCTTCAATCCCTTACATCTCTTTATGTAGCAGCGCTACGAGACGTTTCATGCCCTCGCTGGCTCCTGCCTCGATATGCGTAACGCCATGCAGAGCGCTGCCCGTCATGGGGTCGGGGTCGATGAGGTAGATGGGTGTGCCGCGTTTGGCATATTGCACCAGGCCAGCTGCTGGATACACGTTGAGCGATGTGCCAATGATGACCAGCACGTCGGCCTGCATTACAGCCTCGGCCGCCACCGATATCATGGGCACGCTCTCGCCAAAGAACACGATGAAGGGCCTGAGCAGCGACCCATCGCCAGCCTTGGTGCCCGGTTCTACGGTGCAGTGGTCGGGGGTGAGCTCTTGCTGGTAGCGTGGGTCGTCGGGGTTTCGGCTCGAGCACACCTTGCTCAGTTCGCCATGCAGGTGTATCACGTGGCTGCTGCCCGCCTTTTCGTGCAGATTATCAACGTTTTGTGTAATCACCGTTACGTCATATTCTTGTTCCAGGGCTTTTATTAGTTTGTGGCCCTCGTTGGGTTGTGCGGCATACAACTTGGCACGCAGCATGTTATAGAAGCGTGTCACCAGGTCGGGGTCGGCCAGCCATCCTTCGTGTGTGGCCACTTGTTCTACGGGGTAGTTTTCCCATAATCCATCGTTTCCGCGAAAGGTTTTAAAGCCGCTTTCTACCGACATGCCAGCTCCTGTAAGAAACACTAATTTCTTCATATTCATTGTCCTCCTATTTTCATGTTTACATGTATAATGCTTTGCATGTCTTGGGCTTAGCAAAGCCAAAAACGTGCTAAACTATGCAAAAATAATGTTTTTTCTATAGATAAGGTAGTATTGTTCAGGAAAATTCAGTATTTTTGCACCGTTTTTGAAGATACACAATAATATTATAACATATAAATAGAAGACATGGACAAATTAAGTTACGCTTTGGGTCTGGGCATTGGCCATCAGCTGTCGCAGATGGGTGCCGAGAACCTCAACATCGACGATTTCGCACAAGCCATTAAAGACGTGTTAGCAGGAAATGAGCCGAAGGTGAGCAACACCGAAGCGCAAACCATCGTACAAGAGTTCTTCCAGAAGCAGGAAGAGAAACAGCGTGCTGCTGCCGCCGAGCGCTTTAAGGGCACACGCGAAGAAGGCGAGAAGTATCTTGCCGAGAACGCAAAGAAAGACGGTGTGGTAACCCTGCCCAGCGGCCTGCAATATCAGGTGCTGAAAGAGGGCAACGGTCGCAAGCCGAAGGCTACCGACACCGTGAAGTGCCACTATGAGGGCATGCTGGTAGACGGTACCATGTTTGACAGCTCAATACAGCGTGGCGAGCCCGCCGAGTTCCCCCTGAACGGTGTTATCCGTGGCTGGACCGAGGGTCTGCAGCTCATGCAAGAGGGTGCCAAGTATCGCTTCTTCATTCCCTACAACCTGGGTTATGGCGAGCAGGGTGCTGGCGGAGCCATTCCTCCCTTCGCAGCCCTCATCTTCGATGTAGAGCTTATCGAGGTAAAGTAAAGAATTAACAGAAAAAATTTATTACACAAATAATCACAATGAAGAAATTATTTTTCGCAGTCGCTATGGCTGCAATGATTGCTGGCATCACATCGTGCGGCAATTCTACCCCCAAACCTTCGCTTAAAAACGATGTCGACACCCTGAGCTATGCTATGGGTCTGGCTCAGACACAGGGTCTGAGAGAGTATCTCGTACAGATGGACGTTGACACCGCATATATCGACGCCTTTGTAAAGGGCTTGAACGACGGCGCCAACGCTGGCGACGACAAGAAGAAGGCTGCCTACTTCCTCGGCATCAACATCGGTCAGCAGATTTCTAACCGTATGGTGAAGGGCATCAACCACGAGATCTTTGGCGAGGATTCGACCAAAACCATCTCGCTGAAAAACTTTATGGCTGGCTTCATCACTGGCGCCACAAACAAGAAGGGCCTCATGACTGTTGAGCAGGCCGGACAGCTGGCTCAGAAGAAGATGATGGCTATCAAGGCCAAGAACATGGAAGAGGTGTATGGCGACAACAAGAAGGCTGGCGAAAAATTTATGCAGGCTAACGCTAAGAAGCCCGGCGTAAAGACACTGCCCAGCGGCGTGCAGTATAAGGTTATTAAAGAGGGCACCGGCGCTCTGCCTAAAGATACCTCTATGGTAACTGTAAACTATGAGGGTCGTACCATCGATGGCAAGGTGTTTGATAGCAGCTACAAGCGCAATCAGCCCGCCGAGATGCGCGCTAACCAGGTAATCAAGGGTTGGACCGAGGCTCTGGTTCGTATGCCTGCAGGCTCTGTATGGGAGGTTTACATTCCTCAGGAACTGGCTTACGGCGAGCGTGAGGCTGGCGAAATCAAGCCCTTCTCGGCTCTGATCTTCAAGATTGAGTTGATTAGCGTTAAATAACGTTAGTTGACAAGTTAACGAGTTGACAAGTTGACAAGCTGCTACCATAGTTTATCAATAGATGTATTGAGAACATAAAGCAACAAAGCAAACAGCTCGTCTACTCGTCCGCTCGCCCGTAAGGGCGCTTGCTTTAGCAAGAACTAGTCAACTCGTCAACTAAAAGAAATAGTGGCACCAGGAGCAGGCGCAAGGCCAGCCACGGTGCCACTTTCGTTTTAACACAAATACACACAGATAAGATGAAAAAGATGATTTTGCTGGCCGCCATCATCATGGCCAGCACAGCGCTGTATGCAGCGCCTTCAAAGAAAAAGAAAAAAGAGGTGGCCGCCGCAAAGGTAGAGCAACCCGTAGAACTGATTTCGGCCTCTGACTCGCTGAGCTATGCCGCTGGAAAATTTATGTCGCGCGGACTGATTGAATATCTGCAGCGCAACCTGCAGGTAGACACCGCTTACATAGCCGACTTTGTAGCTGGCTTCCGCGAGGCAATGGAGAAAACGGGCGACCCCCGATATACCGCTACAAACGCGGGACGCACCATCGCACAACAGGTTGACAAGCAGATGTTGCCCACCGTGCTGAAGCAGTTTGAGGGCACCGAGCACACCATCGACGCTCGTCTGCTGCACGAGGGATTTCTCTCAGGCGTACTGGCTGATACCACAATCATGACCGAGCCACACGCTGTAGCATTGTTTAAAAACACCAGCGAGGCCGACGAGAAGAAGAAAAACGAGGCTTACAAAGCATCGAACGAGGCTTGGCTAAACGAAAACAAGACCAAAGAGGGCGTAGTGACGCTGCCCAGCGGTCTGCAATATAAGGTGCTGACCAAAGGCACTGGTAAGGTGGCAAAGGCCGATGATATGGTGACCGTAAAATATGAGGGCAAACTGATTGACGGCACCGTGTTTGACAGCAGCTACAAACGTAACCCGCAAACCACCGAATTCAAACCTAACCAGGTAATAAAGGGCTGGACCGAGGCACTGTGCATGATGCCCGAAGGCAGCAAGTGGGAACTGTATATACCGCATGAACTGGGCTACGGAATGCGTGGCGCTGGTCAGCAAATCAAACCTTACTCTACCCTTATCTTCACGGTTGAGGTAGTAAAGGTGCAAGAGGCTGAGAAGAAGGAAGAGGCTGCCGACAAGGCTAAACCCGCCACTCCCGCTAAGGTGTCGGCTGCTAAGAAGCCTGCTAAGAAAAAGGTGGTGAGAAAGAAATAATATGCTCGCCAGCTTTTGGGGTTTAGACAAAAACCATAAAAACCCCGCATAACATTTTGGCCTTACGGCTCAGTATGTACCAAGAGGGCGTACGGACGAGAGCAAGCTCTCACCGTACGCCCTCTTTGCACATACCGCGACACTTTAGTGTCGCCAAAATGTTATACGGTGATAAACAAAAAAAACATTATCTTTAACGCCCAAAAGCCCCACCCCCGCGCCGCTTACGCGGCTTCCCCCTCCCCTTCTTGCTCTGGCAAGCGACCAAAGGTCGAGCGATGGAGGGGAGTGAATAGCCTTGCACACTATAGTAGGACGGGGTCTCCGTGCCCCGTTCTCCAGCAACCAACACGTGCTCTATCCTCAAGCCCCAACATTGTTTTGATATAACGCTTCTCTGGGAGGACGGGGCACGGAGACCACCGTCCTACTATTATTAGCCTTGCAAATCTAAGTAGTACGGGGTCTCCGTGCCCCGTACTCCAGCAAGAAGTAGGGGTATTCACTCCCCTCTCCGATGGGGAGGGGACGGGGGTGGGGCCTCTGCATATTTATGCAAGATGGGGGGCGTGTTGCAATACCCATCAAATTACGGTCTGAAAGCCTTGGTTTCGCATCCTGAAACCAAGGCTTTTAGCGTCTAAAACCAAGGGTTTCACAGCCTGAAACCAAGGGTTTCTCAAATCAATGGTATCAATAAAATTTTCTGTAAGCAAACCCCTTGTTTTTGCTTACAGATTATCACAAAATTAAGAAATGTTTAGTTAAAAACAGGCTCTCGCCCACATTGTATATTTATACACTTTGTCTGCGTTTTTGTATATTTATGCATTAATCGTGAGTTTAATGGGTATGGCAAACCTCCGCGCTCCGTCTCTTCTCTTTATTCGTTTGACAAGGCTGGGGGCTGGAGTACGGGGCACGGAGACCCCGTACTACTATTTTTTGCGCAATCTTTAGTAAGATGGTGACCTCTGTGCCTCGTCCTCCCATGTTCGTTGAGGCTTCCTCCCCTTGTTAACGAATATTAAAAACCAATGGCTAAGGGTAATAAATGTTTGAAAGGTATGGCTCACCGCTGTTTTTTTTCTAATTTTGTGAAACAATGTGCGATGCGTTGGTAAGACGATGCATTGTAACTTGGTGTGACAAAGCGCAATACGCTAAGAAAAAACTCACATATTATATTAACTTATTAACAAAAAACTTCAATTTTTATTATGGCAACATCATTCTTACTCATCGGAGGCTTAGGCACTCCCGAACTCATCATCATCATGCTGGTTGTATTGCTGCTCTTCGGTGGCAAGAAAATTCCTGAACTCATGAAGGGACTGGGCAAAGGCGTGAAAAACTTTAAAGAGGGCGTAAACGGTATAGAAGAAGAAATAAACCGCGAACCACGCAAACCTTCAAACAATGCTCCGCAAAGAAAAAATTCACCCGACATGCCCGATGAGAAATAATAACCCAGATAACGAATATAACGAACAATACGACAACGAGCAATACGACGACGAGCAAGAGGCTGACGACGCTCAAGACGCGATGTCGTTTTGGGACCACTTAGAGGCCTTTCGCTGGATGCTCATACGCATCATTGGCGCCATGGCCGTGTTTGTTATTGGTGGTTTCGCCTTCATACCGTGGCTGTTTCAGCACGTGGTGATGGCGCCCAGCAAGCCCGACTTCTTCTTGTATCGCTGGATGAAGACGGCGGCGGGATGGGTGTCGGTGGTGCCCGACGACTTGACACAACCCTTTCATGTCGACATCATCAACATCAACCTTTCGTCGCAGTTCTTCCTGCACATGTCGCTGTCGGTATGGTTGGCGCTGCTGCTCACGTTTCCGTACATCGTGTTCGAGATATGGCGCTTTGTGTGCCCGGCTTTGTATAAAAACGAGCAGCGTGGCGTACGCTTCACCTTTATTTTTGGCACGGTGATGTTTTTCATGGGTAGCTGCGTGGGCTACAGCGTGGTGTTTCCGCTCACGCTGAGGTTCTTATATAGCTATCAGATAAGTCCGGAGATTACCAATCAGCTGTCGCTCGACTCGTATATGAACAATTTTCTCATGCTCACCTTTATGATGGGCATCATCTTTGAGCTGCCGCTGGTGTGCATGGGAATATCTAAGATCGGACTGCTGAACCGCAGCTTCTTCTCGCGCTTCCGTCGTCATGCCGTTGTGGCGCTGCTCACGTTGGCAGCCTTTATCACGCCCTCGGCCGACCCCTTCACCCTCATGTCGGTATTTATACCGCTGTATGTGCTGTGGGAACTGAGCGCCTTCTTGGTAAAACCAGCGCCGAAGGAGGAAGAAGAGGAACCGCTGAGCGAGGCTGAGGCTAATGGCGACTTTAGTGCGCACGGCGATAGCTAATTGATGTTTAAATGGCATGGGTAAGTGCTTAAAATAAAAGCACAACAACATAGAACAATAAAAGGACAACAAGAACAACATTTTTGTTAAGCTAATGAGCAAAACTGAGATTGTTTGAGCTCGGCAATAGCAAGAAAATGTTGTTCTTATTGTCCTTTTGTTGTCTATTGTTGTTTATTATCTTTTTGTTGTTTTGTTATTGTTTGAGTCCAGCAATAGCAAGAAAATGTTGTTTACGAACCTGAAAGTATGCCCTTCACGAAACGTTCTTTGCCAAAGCAGTCGAGGCGCGTTTCGATATGGCTGAGGCCCTCGTCAAGCATCATTTGGCGTGTGGCTTCGGCGTATAACGCATTGATTTCGAACAGTACACAGCCGCCAGGGCGTAACGCTTCGACGGCATAACGTGTAATGGCACGGTAGAAGCGCAACGGGTCGTCGTTGGGCACAAAAAGGGCCATGTGGGGCTCGTGCGCCAACACGTTGCGGTGCATATCTTCGGCCTCGCACTGGCAGATGTAAGGCGGATTGCTCAGCACCATGTCGAGACAGGCGTGGTGGTGCGGTGGCTGCAACGCATCTTGCTGAACAAACGACACTTGCGCACCCAAACGCTGGGCGTTGCTACGGGCTTGGGCAAGGGCTTGGGGCGAGAGATCCCAGGCTTGCACCGTGGCTTTGGGCAAGGCCAAGGCCACGCTGATGGCTATGCAACCGCTGCCAGTGCCTATGTCGAGAATGTGGAGAGCGGGGCTGGCGTTTGATGAGGCTTGTTCTTGAACAGAGGTTTGTTCTTTGGCAGCGGTCATTGCCTCGGCCGACTGCACTGCCCAGTTTACCAGCTCTTCGGTTTCGGGGCGAGGAATGAGCACGGCGGGGCTCACCTCAAAGCTATGGCCTGCAAAGGGGGCATGCCCCAACACATATTGCACGGGCTCGGCCTGTTCAAGGCGGCGCGTCATGGCTTCCAGTCGACGGGTGTCGTCGGCCGACAGTTGCGACACTTTGCCACAACAAATATCGGTGAGCGAGAGGCCAAACGCCTCGTCGAGCACCCAGCGCGCCACGGCTTGCGCCTCGCGCTCATCGTAAACGGACGTCAACCGTTTGCGCAGTTCTTCGTACGACATCTCTAAATTAAGTGAAAAACGAAAAGTGAAAAGTGAAAAATGAGAAGTCTTTCTAGCTCCTCTGGCTCTCCTTGCTTATATAGTTTTCTAGTTGCTATAGCTTTATAGTTTCTATAACTTTCTATTTTCTATAGTTTTTCTAGTTTCTCTAGCTTCTCTAGTTCTTCTATCTTTTCCTGTTTTATTTTACAAACGTTTCAATAATATTTCCTTCCCACAGCTCTTGCTTTTCCAACTTTAGGTCTGCTGGCAGCGTGGGGGCAGCGGTGCCTGTGGCAAAGGTGGTGGGGGCGGTTTCAATGCGCACCTCATCGTATAGACCACGGCTGATAAACTGCTGAAGCAGATGGGCGCCACCCTCTACCAATAGCGTTTGGCGGTGCTCGGCTTGCAGCTGGCTGAGCATCTCGTCGATGCTATGATAGCAGCGCCAGTGTGCGGGCAAACCTTCGGGCACGCTGTGCGACAGCACGATGGGCAGTGGCGCGGGGCCCGCCCAGTGGCGCACGTCGAGGTGCGGATGGTCGCGGTTATAGGTGGTGCGGCCCACCACAATGGCGTCGCACTCGCTACGAAGCTTGTGCACCAGCATCTGCGTGAAGGGCGTAGAGAGGGCGGTGGGGGCGAAGGCGTTGTCCATCAGGTGGTTGGCGCTCTGTGCCCACTTCAGTATGATGTAGGGTCGCTGTAGCGTGTTAACGGTGATGAAGCGGCGTATGAGGGCTCGACATTCGGCCTCGAGTACGCCAACGGTAACGTCGATGCCCGCCTCGCGAATTTTTGCAATGCCGCGTCCATGCACCTTGGCAAAGGGGTCGACACAGCCCACCACCACGCGGCGCACGTGCTTGCTCACGATGAGGTCGGCACAGGGTGGCGTCTTGCCGTAGTGGGCACAGGGCTCAAGGCTCACATAAACGGTGGCTTCGGGCAGAAGCGCCTCGTCTTCTTTACACACTGAGGCAAAGGCGTTTACCTCGGCATGGCCTTCGCCACAGCGCACATGATAACCCTCGCCTATAATGCGGCCTTGCGCCACAATAACGGCACCCACCATGGGGTTGGGCTTGGCGTTCTGCTGGCCGTTGGCGGCCAACTGCAAGCAGCGCCGCATATATTTTTCATCAATGTTTGTCATCGCTTGTTGTTTTTTGGGGGGAAATAATGCTAAGCCTGCCTAAGTTTTTCTAAGCCGAGGAGATTAGAGGGTGAGAGCGGAAAAGCAATAGGATTTTTCACTTTCCCCTTTTCCCTTTTCACTTAAATTCTTCCTACATGTCAAACTGTGAGCAGTGCCATGAAAAGATGAAGGGGTAGAAAAAGCCGCGCACAGCACCCATCACGCCACGCACGCTCTTTGCCTTGGGGTAGAGGGCGTTACGGTGCTTCATGCACAGCCAGCACAGTTGCATGAGGGGCCATAGGCCGGGGCGAAGCATCAGCGTGGCCATGCGGTGAGGCAAGGCCAGGGCAGCGTTGCCCGCAGTGTTAGTGGCAATGAGGTTATACACCAGGTGCCAGTTGGGCTTGCGCTGCAGCGCGCGATAGTTGCGCAGGCCATAGACGTAAGGCTGCCATGTGGTGCGTTTCTGCTCGCCGCACACCGCAATGTTTTGTAGCAGAGCCGCTTCGCCGTCGTGCGAGCGGTGCCAGTTGAGCGGCTCGTCAACACGCACGATGGCGTTGGGCTGGCGAAAGAAGTAAGCGTTGAGGGCCAGGCTCCAGTCGTACACAATGCGGTCGTTGGTCCAACTCTCGGGGCGCTGTATGAAGTCGCGACGCGCTATCATGGTGTGTCCCGCAATGCCCGTGAAGAGCATGGCCTCGAGATTGCAGCGTGGCGCTACGGTGTGTGCGGTGGCCATGTCGCGCCCACGTAGGTGCGTAGAATAACAAATGTTGCAAGGGCCAATGGCTTCAATTTGTCGCTCAAGCTTGTTGGGCATCCACACATCGTCTTGGTCAGAGATGGCAATGTAGTCGGCCGTGGCGCGCAGACAAGCCGTGTGGAAGTTGCGGTTGAAGCCCAGGTTCTTCTCGTTTACGTGTACCTGCATTTGCGGCACACGCTCGGCATATTCGCGCAGAATGTTTACGGTGTTGTCGGTCGACCCATCGTCTTGCACAATAATTTCGGCAATGGGGTAGGTTTGTGCCAAGATGCTGTCCATCTGCTCGCGCAAGAAGCGCTCGCCATTGTAGGTACACATCACTACGGCTATGGTTGGTGTTTCTTTCATATTTTCTATTGTTATGTAAGCCTTTATTTTCTTATAGGTTAAGCTTTTAAGCCTTTCTAAGCCTTTCTAAGCCGAGGAGACTGGAGACGGATAGAGGGTGAAAGCGAACGAGAGCAGCAAAGCAATAGGATTTTTCACTTTTCACTTTTCACTTTTCCTTTCCCCTTTCCCTTAACAAATCCGATGCACTCTTGAAGAATGTGGGCGCCAGCAATGCGCATAACGGCATAATAGAGCACGGCGGCCATGGCGATGCGAGCCAAGAGCTTCAGCCATAGGCTGTTGATGGGCTCGGTGGCTACCCATGTGGTCAGGCTGGTGGCGAGGGCGGCGAGGGCGAAGGGCACGATATCTTTTAAAAACTGCCATAGGCGATAGTGCAGCAGCGGAGCCGCCAGCACATACCACACCATCATTGAGAGGGCGGCCACCAGCACATAGGCCACCACCATAACGTGTATGCCCCAGGGCCACAGCGTGCACATAATGCCAATGTTGGCAAGGCTCACGCCTAGGGTGGCGCGGAAGAAGGTGCCCGAGCGGCCACTGCTTACGATGGCGTTGCCCAGCAGCGTACTGATAGGCGTGAGGGCGCCCGCCACGCACAACATCTGTATCAGCGTGGCGCTGGCCTCCCATTTCTCGGTGAGGGCCAGGATGATAAACTCGTGAGCCACGATGCCAAAGCCAAAGAGCAACGGAAACGATATGAACGCCGTGAAGCGCATGAGCTTGCGGAAGGCGGCCGTCTGTCGGCCCTCATCGTCTTGCAAACCCACCAGCACGGGTTGCGACACCTGTGCCACCATATTCTGTATCAGCGAGTAACATTTAAAGTTCCATTGATAAGCTTGGTTGAAGTTGCCAGCGTCGGCAGTAGAAAAATAATGTCCTAACAAGATGTTAAGCACATTGTTATTGACGTGTGTGGTGATGGTAGAGGCCAAGATTTTGCACGAGAACCGAAACATGCGGCGCACAGGGGTAAAGGTGATGCCGCGCACCGACGGGCGCCAGGGCGAATAATGCCACAAAAGCAACGTGTTAAGCGCCACATACACAATGTTTTGCGTGGCCAAAGACCAATAGGCCATACCCGCAAAAGCCATGACGGCACCTGTGCAGCCCGACAGCGTGATAGCCGTCATCGAGGCTTTGGCTATCTGCTTGGCTCTGAGGTTCTTGAATAGCCAAGCCGATTGTGCCGTGCCCATCGACGCAATAACGATGCTGAGAAAGGCGTAACGACACAAGGGCACCACCTGTGGCGTGTTGTACCAGCGCCCGATGAGGGGGGCGGCGAAGAAGAGCACGAGGTAGAGGGCACCACCCATGAGAATGTTGAACCAAAACACCGAGTTGTATTCGGTGTGCGTAGGCGCCTTCTGGTTGGCCAGCGCCACCTTGAAACCGCTGTCTTGCAAGGCTGTGGCCACAAGGGCAAACACGCTGATAATGGCCATCATACCATAATCAGAGGGTGCCAAAAGGCGCCCCAGAATGATGCCAAACAGCAGTCCGATTACTTGCTGCACCATGGTGTTCATGCCGCCCCAAAATAGTCCGCGGGCGGTCTTCTCTTTCAGTGTCTCCACGTTGTTGTAGTATATTTCTTCTTCGTCGTGCAAAATTACTGCTTCTTACTGAATGGCACAAGTAATTACGTGCGAAAAAGTAACAATTTGCTGCCAAAAGGTCTCGGTAGGAGCACGAAAAGACGCTGAATGTGCCTTCAAATGCCATAATTATATAAATAAAGGCGCAAACATTTTCGGTAGTGTGAAAAAAATGTTATCTTTGCACGCCTGTATTATGTTCGCACGTCAAAGGCGTGGCGCATGAT
>CAKQFW010000044.1 GCA_934230965.1 uncultured Prevotella sp. | reverse complement strand
TTCTTCTCTGACCGTATTGAAAAGTATATCCCCCCGCAGAAGGGGCGTAAGCATATCTTGTATATCATACGCGAGATGCTCGACTTTCATCCACAAAGTCAGAAAACCGATGTGGGTATGGCGCTCGAATATCTTACACGCGTGATGAAACGCCGGTGCACGGCATTCGTTTTGAGCGACTTCTATACGCGGGCCGATTTCTCAAAAGTGTTGCAGATTGCCAATCGTAAACACGATGTTGCAGCTATACAGATATATGATAAGCGTGCTAAAGAGCTGCCCAATGTGGGACTTATTAAGGTGCGCGACGCAGAAACAGGACACGACATCTATATCGACACCTCGTCGAAGAAACTGAGACAGGCACATACTCGCTATTGGATGGAACGCGAGGAAATGCTTCGGCAGACTTTTGCTAAGAGTAATGTTGACTGGGTATCGGTGGCTACTGACGAGGATTATGTCAAGCAAATGATGTTGCTTTTTGCATCGCGCAGCTGATCATTATTTTATCGCATTATGAATTTTAAACGTATACTCACTTTATATGTATGCTTGTTGACACTGTCAACA
This sequence comes from uncultured Prevotella sp., assembly GCA_934230965.1. GTDB lineage: Bacteria > Bacteroidota > Bacteroidia > Bacteroidales > Bacteroidaceae > Prevotella. Next base: position 10,863 of record CAKQFW010000044.1, on the reverse strand, counting down.
ACTCTTTGGGCGCAGGTTAGCGTTGAGGCTAAACTCGACTCAATGGCTATCTTTGTGGGCCAACAAACGGGTCTTGAGGTAAACGTAACGGCACCGAAGGGAGCTAAGGTTGAGTTTCCGAAATTTGAACGATCACAGTATATCACGCCTGGTGTTGAGGTGCTGGAACAAACCGAATCGTCTGCCGACGCATCAAATGGTAATGAGGTGTTGACCAAAAAATACCTTCTTACCAGTTTCGACGAAAAAGCCTATGCTATACCTTCGCTTACAATAAAGGTAAATGGCAAACCGTATAGCACTAATCAGCTCGCACTGAAGGTGTTGACGATAGATGTAGATACTATTCATCCAGAGAAATTCTTCCCGCCAAAGGATGTTCAAGACAATCCGTTCTTGTGGGACGAGTGGGAGCCTGTTTTCTGGCTGTCATTTGTATTGGTGCTGTTAGGATGTGCAATGTTCTACCTTATCGTAAGACTGAAACAGAACAAGCCCGTTATCACACGTATACGTATCGTGAAGAAGGTGTTGCCACACCAAAAGGCTATGAAAGCCATTGACCAGCTGAAGGCCGACAAGATGGTGTCGTCAGAAGATCAAAAAACGTATTATACGTTGCTTACCGATACCTTGCGTCAGTATATTCAGGAACGTTTTGGCTTCAATGCAATGGAGATGACCACAACCGAGATCTTATATCATTTGCAGCAGAATGGCGACCAAAAGATGATGGACGAACTGCGAGAGTTGTTCCAAACAGCCGATTTGGTGAAATTTGCAAAATACTCTACATTGCTGAATGAGAATGACATGAATCTCGTGAATGCCATCAACTTTATCGACCAGACAAAGAACGAAAGTCTGCCTACCGAAGAGAAAATAGTGCCCACACTGAGCGATGATGATGTGCGTAGCCGTAATAACCGCATTGTCATTAAGAGTATTATTGCGGCAGTGGCAATCGCCGCTGTTGGCATCGCAGTATATGTGTTTTACCATATTTATTTGCTGATGATTTAACATGGAATTTGCAGACAAAGAATATTTTTTGCTCCTACTTCTGTTAATACCTTATTTATTATGGTATTTCTTATACAGAAAGAACAGTGAGCCCACCTTGCGCATGAGCGACACTCATGCCTACGATTACGCTCCGAAAAGTTGGAGAGTGCGCATTATACACTTACCAATGATATTGCGGTGTGTTGCTTTTGTGCTTTTGGTATGCATAATGGCACGGCCGCAAACTCGTAATTCGTGGGATAAACGCTCTGTAGAGGGCATTGACATTATGTTGGCAATGGATGTGTCGACCTCAATGCTTGCTGAAGACTTACATCCAAACCGCTTGGAGGCAGCAAAAGCTGTGGCCGCAGAGTTTATTTCTGACCGACAGAACGATAACATCGGTCTAACTATTTTTGCGGGCGAAGCTTTTACGCAGTGCCCTATGACTGTTGACCATGCCTCGCTGCTTAACCTTTTGCAAAATGTACGTACTGACATTGCTGCACGTGGGTTGATACAAGATGGTACCGCTATTGGTATGGGATTGGCTAATGCTGTGTCTCGACTTAAAAATTCGAAGGCGAAGAGCAAAGTGGTTATCCTTCTCACCGATGGTAGTAACAATATGGGCGACCTCTCGCCGCTTACCAGTGCGCAGATAGCAAAGAGTTTTGGTATTAGGGTTTACACCATTGGTGTTGGTACCAATAAGGTGGCTCCTTATCCTATGCCTGTAGCTGGTGGTGTGCAATATGTAAAGATACCTGTTGAGATCGACACGCGCACCTTAAGTGATATTGCTGCTACCACTGATGGTAAGTTCTATCGCGCAACAAATGATAAGCAGTTGAAGCAAATATACAAGGAAATAGATCAGCTGGAGAAGACCAAACTTGATGTGAAGAAATTTTCCAAACGTTATGAAGCTTACCAGCCCTTTGCCTTGGCACTGCTTATCATGTTGATGCTTGAATGGATATTGCGCACTTGGGTGTTGCGTCGTATGCCATAAGTGTATATCCCCAAGACAACCGTTTGTTAAATAACAATGAATGGTTTAATTTAAAAAGAAGGTACAATAATTAAAGTACAATATAGTAAACGCACATGTTCAGATTTGAAAATCCACAATATCTCATCCTGTTGATACTCATTCCCGCAATGTTTGCATTGCGCTGGGTGTCAGACCGATATCGTAAGCATCGGTTACGCCGTTTTGGCGACCTCGCCTTGATAAAAGGATTGATGCCTGATGTGTCGGCAAAAAGATCGTATGCTAAGTTTATTTTATTCACTGCAGCTATCGCTATCGTTGTGGTGATGTTAGCTCGCCCACAAATGGGTTCGAAGGTGAGTAACGAAAGCCGTAATGGCATTGAGACGATTATTTGTATGGACATCAGTAATTCAATGTTAGCGCAAGACGTAGTGCCCTCGCGATTAGAGAAGTCGAAAATGCTGGTAGAGAACATGGTAGACAACTTTACAAATGATAAAATAGGGCTAATTGTGTTTGCTGGCGATGCTTTCGTACAGCTACCTATCACCAGCGATTATGTGTCGGCAAAGATGTTCTTACAAAACATTTCACCTTCGCTTATCGAAACGCAAGGCACCGATATTGCACGTGCTTTAAATCTTGCTACGAACAGCTTTACACAACAAGCTAACGTGGGACGCGCCATCATCGTTATAACCGATGGCGAAAACCATGAAGGGGGAGTGGTTGAGGCTGCTAAGGCTGCTAAGAAAAAAGGCGCAAATGTGTTTATCCTAGGCGTGGGTAGTACAAAGGGTGCCCCCATTCCATTGGGTAATGGCGAATACTTGACCGATAACACAGGCAACACGGTGATGTCGGCTCTTAATGAATCGATGTGCCGTGAGATAGCGCAAGCTGGTAGTGGTACTTATATTCATGTAGATAATACTAACGACGCCCAGGAAAAACTGAATAATGAACTAGCTAAATTACAAAAAGGCCAAACTGAAAGTGTGGTATATAGCGAATATAATGAGCAGTTTCAGGCATTGGCGTGGTTAGTGTTGTTCTTATTAGCGGCTGAGATATGTGTGCTTGAGGCTAAAAATAAGCGACTGAAAAATATTCGTATTTTTACAAAGAAGAAATGATGAGAAGACTCTTGTTTTTATATATGGCTTGTTTGTGTTGCTTGATAGCTAATGCTCAGGCCGACCGACAGTTGATACGTTCGGGCAATCGGTTGTACAGACATCAAGATTTTGCTAAGGCCGAGGCCGAGTACAGAAAGGCTTTAGATTCGAAAACTGATAACACGCAGGCTCTGTACAATCTCGGTTGTGCTCTTATGATGCAGCAGAAAGATTCAATGGCTGTTGACTTATTTGAAAAGGCTGGGCGTTTGGAGAAGAGTAAAATGCGCAAGGCTATGACGTATCATAACATTGGTGTGATATGCCAAAACCGCAAATTGTTTGGTGAAGCTGTTAAAGCCTATGCTGAGAGCTTGCGTAACAACCCTAACGATAATGAAACCCGTTATAATTATGTCTTATGCAAACGCCTACTGAAAAACCAGAAAAATAATGGGGGAGGACAGAGTAAGTCAGATCAAGACAAAGATAAAAACGGTAAAAATAAAAAAAATCAACCCAACCAGAAAGAGAAACAACAAAAGCAGCAACAGAAGGAGCAGATGGGCCAAAGCAATGCTGAGCAACTGCTTAATGCTGTAATGCAAGAAGAAAAGAATACGCAGCAACGACTGAAAAAGCAATCTCAGCAAAATCAGTCGAGACGTTTACAGAAAAACTGGTAATTATCCTTTTAAAGATTAAAAAATGCGCAGATTAGGTTTAATACTATATGTATTGTCGATGGTGCTTGTGGTAAAGGCTCAGAGCATCTCTGTTTGGGCACCTTCGGCAGTATCTACTGGTGAAAACTTTCGTATAGCATACACAGTAAATACTCAGAATGTTGAGGATTTTAGGGCTGGAAATATACCTGCAGGCATAGAGGTTATTGCAGGTCCCTATACCTCTTCACAGTCGAGCTTTCAGATGGTGAACGGCCATACCAGCAGTTCATCATCTATTACATATACCTATACGCTGTATGCTGAAAAGGCAGGCCACTATACCATTCCTGGAGCTCGTGCTAAGATAGGTGGCCACACCGTTACATCAAAACCTGTAAACATAAAGGTAACAGGTGCTAGACGACAGAATGGTAATGCCCCACAGATGCATGATGATGCTGATAACGGATTGCGTACTGCAGGTTCACACATCAGTGGCAACGATTTGTTTGTACGTGTGAGTGCTAACAAGCGCCGCGTTCATGAACAAGAGCCTATCTTGCTAACATATAAGGTGTATACATTGGTAGAACTTACTCAGCTTGATGGTAAGATGCCTGATTTAACGGGCTTTCACACACAAGAGGTGAAACTACCTGCGCAGAAGAGTTTTCATGTAGAGAAGGTTAACGGACGTAATTATCGTTGCGTAACCTGGAGCCAGTATGTAATGTATCCACAGATGACGGGTGCCTTGAAAATTCCAAGCATCACGTTTAAAGGCATTGTGGTGCAGCAGAACCGTTCGGTAGACCCACTCGAGGCTTTCTTTAACGGTGGTTCTGGATACGTAGAGGTGAAACGTGACATTGTTGCCCCTGGCTTGAACGTGCAAGTAGATCCGCTACCCACAAAGCCCACCAACTTTTCTGGTGGCGTGGGGCATTTTAGCATTTCTGCACAAGCTGATAAAACAACACTTAAAGCGGGTAATCCTGTTACAATTCGTGTTGTGGTGAGTGGTACAGGTAACCTAAAACTTATTAAACAGCCTGTTTTGTCACTGCCAAAAGATTTTGATAAGTATGATCCTAAGGTAACGGATAAAACCCGACTAACGGCTAATGGTATTGAAGGAAGCATGGTATACGATTTCCTTGTGGTGCCTCGCAATCAGGGCAAATATATGTTGCCAGCTATCTCGTTTGTATATTATGATACTGAAGCAAATGCTTATCGCACGGTAAAAACGCAGCCGATAGCCCTTACAGTAGAAAAAGGTGATGGTAAATCGACAACGGTTGACGATTATTCACAGTCGTTGCCAGACGATATATTGCCTATCAAAACAGGTAAAGTGAAGATGGTGCCTGCTGGTAATCATTTCTTTGCTTCGGCTGCTTATTGGACGTGTTTGGGCATTTCTATCTTGGCATTCATTATTTTACTTATCGTCTTCCGTAAGCGCGCTATTGATAATGCCGATGTCGTTCGTATGAAAGGTAAGAAAGCTAACAAGGTGGCTATTCGTCGTTTGCGTACTGCCAGCAAGCTGATGTTCGAACGTAAGCACGACGCCTTTTATGATGAGGTATTGAAAGCGTTGTGGGGCTATGTGGGCGATAAACTTAATATGCCTGTTGAGCAGTTGTCAAGAGAAAATATCTCTGACAATTTGTCCCAGAAATCTATCAATCAGCTTACTATTGATAAGTTTATCTCGGCCCTCGACGAGTGTGAGTTTGCACGTTATGCCCCGGGCGATGAGGCCGGTAACATGAGTAAAACATATGAAATGGCATTTGATGCTATTATGGAAATAGAAAATGCAATAAAACAAAATAAGAAGAACAAGAAAAAAACTACATCTCATGTAGCACTCTTTATGTTATTCTTGTTTATGGCGCTACTGCAAAGCATTACTGTTAGTGCGGTGACAAAACAAAATGCTGATACTGAGTATAAAAAAGGTAACTATCAGCAAGCGATAGCCGATTATAAAATGTTGTTGAAAGAGGGCGACAATGCAGACGTATATTTTAATTTAGGAAATGCATATTATCGCACTGACAGCATTGCTCAGGCTGTTATTGCTTTAGAGCGTGCAGCATTGCTTAATCCGGGCGACCAAGCCACTCGCTTTAACCTTAGCTTTGTAAGAAGTAAAACGATTGATAAAATTGCTGAGAAAGACAATATGTTCTTTATCGCTGTTTATCATTGGGTGGTTAACCGTATGGGAATGGATGGCTGGGCAGTGTCTTCTGTCGTTGCTGTGATAGCCATGCTGGTGTTATTGCTTATATATCTTTTTGTGTCACAACTTGCATTGCGGAAGATAGGATTTTATGGCGCTATCGTTATGTTTGTCATCTTTTTGAGCAGTATGTGCTTCGCATGGCAGCAATACGACAATATTACGCGTAAAGACCGAGCTATTGTTATTTCTTCTGTGGTTAATGTAAAGAAGACTCCTTCAGAGAAAGGATCTGATGCTTTTATTATTCACGAAGGAACACGCCTTAAAATAACCGACAATTCGATGAAAGAATGGTGTGGCGTGATGCTTGATGATGGTCGCGAAGGATGGATGAAGAGAAATCAGATGGAAATTATCTGATTTATTAGGACGATATATTATAATAATGAATTATTGTTATAAGTAAAGTCGGATGATAGTATAATAAGGTTAGAAAGAAAAAGTTGATGTTAGAAATTGATCGTCAGTTATTGTTGCTTTTGAATGGTAGCGATTCTGTTTTCTTTGATAAGCTAATCATGGCGCTTACATCGGGATTGACATGGATACCGTTGTATCTCGCATTGTTGTATGTGGTTGTAAAGAATAATGAAACTACTGCTCAGATTTTGCTTATCATTGGATGTGCTGTTTTATGCATTGTCTTAGCCGATGGTGCTGCTGATTTCTTGGCAAAACCTTACTTTCAACGCTGGCGACCTTCTAACGACCCTGTGATAAAATATGCAGTAAAGGTGGTAGATAATGTGCGTGGTGGTGATTATGGCTTCTTTTCTGCCCATGCTGCCAACACCTTCTCATTAGCGGTGTTCTTTTCTTTATTGGTAAAGGATAGGTTACTTACCTGTACGCTGGTTTTCTGGTCATTGCTTAATTGCTATACCCGAATTTACCTTGGCCTTCATTATCCGCTTGATATTATTGCAGGATTGCTTTGGGGGCTTGTTGCAGGTGTGTTAAGTTATTTAGTGTGGTGGAAAGTGTATCATAAGATATCGCCTAATATCCATTATATCTCTACTCAATACACGTCGTCAGGCTATAGTCTTACTGATGTAAAAAGCATTATAATGGTGTTTGTCTTTATATTGGTGTATGCTACCTTTAGAGCATTGGTATAATTAAAAATGTAATAAAATAAAACGAAAGACATGGAAACAAAAAATATACATATTACCGATTATAATTACGATCTTCCTGATGAGCGTATTGCAAAGTTTCCGCTTAAGGAACGTGACCATAGCAAACTTCTGGTATACAAACATGGTGAGGTGAGTGAAGATATTTTCTATAATCTTCCTTCGCATCTTCCCCAAGGTGCGTTGATGGTCTTTAATAATACCAAGGTTATTCAGGCACGTATGCATTTCCGCAAAGAGACGGGTGCTTTAATAGAGGTGTTTTTATTAGAGCCCTTTGCTCCCGCCGATTATGACCAGATGTTTCAAACGACGTGTCATTGTTCATGGTTGTGTATTGTAGGCAATATGAAAAAATGGAAGAGTGGTGCACTATCGCGCACGTTTGATGTTAAGGGAACTACGTTGACTTTATCAGTTGAACGTAAAGGCGAAAAGGGTACCAGCCAGTTGATTGACTTCTCTTGGGATGCCGACAATATCTCTTTTGCAGAAATATTGGATGCTGTGGGTGAATTGCCCATTCCGCCATATCTTAATCGTAAAACAGAGGAAAGCGATAAAACTACCTACCAAACGGTGTATTCGAAGATAAAAGGTTCAGTAGCAGCACCTACTGCTGGCTTGCACTTTACACCAAAGGTTCTAGCTGATTTAGACGCTTCTGGTATTGACCGCGAGGAGGTAACCTTACATGTGGGAGCTGGCACGTTTAAACCTGTGAAGAGCAACACGATAGGCGAACATGAGATGCATACTGAATATATTTGTGTGCACCGTCAAACATTAGAGAAACTATTGAAGCATGGCGCATCGGCTATAGCTGTAGGTACAACTAGTGTGCGCACATTAGAAAGCTTATATTATATAGGATTGAAATTGCATGCCAATCCTTCGTTAGACGAAGCCGATCTGCATGTAATGCAATGGGAACCTTATAATGTAGATAAAGATGCTGAGATTTCTGCTGCTGAGGCGTTGCAGTGTGTATTAAATTTTCTTGATCGTAATGGTCTAACAACACTACATTCGAGCACACAGATCATCATTGCTCCTGGGTATGAATATAAAATTGTGAAGATGCTTGTCACTAATTTCCATCAGCCACAGAGCACATTGTTGTTGTTAGTGAGTGCTTTCCTTCATGGTGACTGGAAAAAAGTGTATGACTATGCCCTTGCTCACGACTTCCGCTTCTTGAGCTATGGAGACAGTTCGCTGCTCATTCCATAACATTTAGTGTTAATTTCATCATGTGGCTTATGCCATTAGTATTATTTTATAGAACAAAGAAAAAATGAAAATAGGAGATAAGGTTAGCTTTTTAAGCGAAATAGGAGGAGGTCGTGTAGCTGGTTTCCAAGGCAGAGACATCGTATTGGTAGAAGATGAAGATGGCTTTCAGATTCCCATGCCTGTTAATGAGGTTGTGGTAACGGCTGAAGGTAATGATTATTCTATCAGTAAGGTGGTGGGTGCCTCAAAAGAGCGTCCTAACGCTGATCTCGCTATGGATGGTATGTCGGTGAAAGCAAGATTGAATATGTCAGCTGCTGATGCCGAAGAAGAGGAAGAAGAGGAGATTGAACCAGCAGATAAAGAAATAACGTTCCGCCCGAAAGTAGAAGAGCGTAAGGGTGGTAATTTACTGAGTTGTTATCTTGCCTTTGTTCCAGTAGATATAAAGGAGATAACTCAAACTCGCTTTGAAGCTTACTTTGTGAACGATAGCAACTATTATGTGCGTTATGCATGTTATGCTGCTGAGGGTTCAACTTGGAGTCTGCTTTATGAGGGAGAGGCTGAACCTAATACAAAGGAGTTTTTGAACGAGTTCGGACGTGAGAGCCTAAACGAGATGAGCAAGTTGTGCGTGCAGATGTTTGCGTTTAAACGTGAGAAAGGTTTCGTGCTGAAGCCTATGATTGAGGTGCAATTGCGCATTGATGGTGTAAAGTTCTACAAATTGCATACTTTTGAAGAGAACGATTTCTTTGAGCAGCCAGCTTTGCTTTACACCATCGTGAAAGATGATAAGGCTGCTAAATCGTTGGTTGTCGATCCTAAGCAGTTGAAGCAAGAAATGTATAAAAAAGCCACCGATGTAGCTAAAGCGTTAGAAGAAAGTTCTGTTTCAGCATATGTGCGTCGTTATGACAATGGCAAGCAACAGTTGCAACAACAGAAAAAAGACGCTGACGTAGAGGTGGTAGATCTTCATGCCGAAGCATTGCTTGAAACCACGGCTGGTATGAACGCCGCCGATATCTTGAATTATCAGTTGGATGTTGTTCGTAAGACGCTTGACAAATACAAAAACAAGAAAGGCAAACGCATTATCTTTATTCATGGTAAGGGTGAAGGTGTTTTACGCCATGCTGTAATACATGAGCTTAACTATAAGTATAAGAACTATCCTTATCAGGATGCGTCGTTTCAAGAGTATGGCTATGGGGCTACTCAGGTAACGATAAAGTAATCAAGTAAAAAGACATAACCCAGTCAATAAAATATGAACTACGGATTTGTGAATGTGGCTGCTGCCATACCATCGGTGCGTGTTGCCGATGTTAGATATAATGTGGGTGAAATAGCAACGCTATTATTTAAGGCCGAAGCTGAAGGCGTTGAGGTAGTGACGTTTCCTGAATTATCGCTCACAGGTTATTCTTGCCAAGATCTCTTTGCGCAACAAAGTCTTCTTATGGCGGCTGAAGAAGCAATGATACAGTTGCTCAACAATACCCAACAACTTGATGTTATTGGCATTGTGGGTGCTCCTGTGCCATATCGCAATCTGTTGCTTAATTGTGGCATTGTTTTCCAGCATGGACATATCCTTGGTATCGTGCCTAAAACTTTCTTGCCTAATTATAATGAGTTTTATGAGAAGCGATGGTTTGCTTCTTCTGCCGATATTGATACAGGTGTGATACATTATGCTGGTAATGCAAATACCATCACTTCTGACCCACAACTGTTTGTTACAGATAGTGGCGTGAAGTTTGGCATTGAGCTATGTGAGGATTTGTGGTCTCCCACACCTTGTAGCAATACGTTGGCATTAGCAGGTGCTGATATTGTGTTCAACCTTTCGGCCAGTGATGAATTGATAGGCAAACACCACTATCTCTTGTCGCTCCTTTCACAGCAGAGCGCCCGTATGTTGTGTGGATATGTGTATAGCGGATGCGGATTTGGCGAAAGTACACAAGATGTTGTGTATGGCGGCAATGCTCTTATTTACGAGAATGGCGCATGCTTGGCTCGTTCACAGCGTTTTCGTCTTGATGCTCAGTTGATAGTAGGCAGTATAGATGTTGAACGCCTTCGTGCAGAACGTCGTAAAAATACTTCGTTTGCCATGGCGCAACGTGGCGTTGAACCTCGTTGTTTTCAGGCCGATAGTGTCGGCATCCACACGTTTCATTTGAGTCGTACTATTGATGCTCATCCCTTCATACCTAAAGCGGCCGATATGGCTGAAAGTTGTGAAGAGATATTTAATATTCAGGTAGCGGGATTGGCCAAACGTTTGGTGCACACCCGTTGTCAGAATGTGGTGGTAGGCATTAGTGGTGGATTAGATTCAACACTTGCTTTATTGGTCTGTGTAAAAACCTTTGACAAGTTGGGTTACGACCGCAAGGGTATAGTAGGCGTGACAATG
>CAKQFW010000043.1 GCA_934230965.1 uncultured Prevotella sp. | reverse complement strand
TTTCGCGCCACCTTTTGCATGGCTTTGCCCAACGTTTACGCCGTTTTCTGCCAATAAACGCCTTGCTTGTTGCTGGAGGATGGGGCACAGAGACACCATCCTACTGGGCAAACCAAAGTAGGACGGTGGCCTCCGTGCCCCGTCCTCCAGCACCCAGCACTTCTAAATAGATAACCATCAACAGCCCCTCCCCAGCGCCGCGCTAACGCACGGCTTTCCCCTCCCCATTGGAGAGGGGAGTAAATAGCATTGCTTGTTGCTGGAGGACGGGGCACAGAGGCCACCGTCCTACTTGGATTTGCCTTGTCTATCACATGAATTCTTCACTCTTCGTTCTTCACTCTTCACTTAACTACGCCACCGTCCTACTTGGATAATTCATGGATTAATTTGTGGATAATTTATGGAAATTCGTGTTCAAGAAAACGCGCGTAGCGCGAAATATTTTGTTGTGTTTTTACAATAATTGTTATCATGCTCGCAATGCTTTGCATTGCTTGCGGGCTTAAACATTAATTATCATTAATTGAACATTAATTGAACATTAATAATAATCGCGCGTAGCGCGAATAATTAATCTTTATTTATTGTTCAATGTTGTTTTCATTACGGCACTATAATAATAATGTTTGAGCCATTTTAGCGATAATTACAAAAAAAGAAAGGGCGCTTCTTGCCGTTTTATCGGCTCGAAACACCCTTTCGGTCTTCATATATTACGTACGATGTGGAGGATAATTACTCCCAAGATCCAAAGTATGAGCCATCGCTGGGCTCGTCGTCTTCAATATCCCAATCTCCTTCGTTGAGTTTTGCGTCGCCTTCGGGAATATCTCCCGACTCGCTGGCTAACAGTTGCTCAACCACAACATTAATTATTTGTACTGAAGGCTTTATATATTTTTTCATTGCTATTGCTTGTTTAAGAGGTTTACTTTACTTGATAACGATTTTCTTGCCATTGTGAATATAGATGCCCTTTGTGGGGTTCAGCACCTTTATGCCCTGAAGGGTATAGTAGGCGTTGTCGTGATGGGGCTTCACTGTTTCTACGTTCTTAATTTCGGTAACGCCACCCTCTTCTTCGTCGTCAAAAACAATCATCATCTTAGCAAGCGAGGCATCGTCTTCGTCTTTCGGGCCGATAAAATGGGCATTATAGTCGATGAAGCCAAACTTTCCTCCTTCAACCTCAGCGCTGGCGGGCATGCGCAGATAAGCCTTGTTGGCACCTGAACGACCGTCGGGGGTAAGGCGGAAGAAGCCTATATAGTCGGCTTCGTCTTTTGCCTCTGGGTGCGTTTTATAATAATTGGTGCGATGATAGTTGCCCAAACCATAGTAGCGGTAGGTAACGGTTTCGCCCTCTTTCTCAATGTTGCCCAGACTGTTGTTGGCCACCACTGTGGGGGCGAGGAAGTTGTTCCATGGATCACCAGTGTATTGATCGGCCTTGGTCCATACGTTTACATATTGTATAGCGTCTACGGCTGTATCCTCGTCATCTGTGCGCTTGCGCAAGGTGAAGTCGAGCTTGTCGCCATCGCTCAATTCGTTTGAGGCGGGCACGATGCCGATGAGCACTACGCCCACGTTGGCAGGTATATATTGCAGCTGACGCAGATGCAAGGTGCCCGGCGAGTAGATGTTGGTTTCGTCGCTGGCCTTGTCATACTTGTAAGCCTCATACACCTTTACGTTTTTGCTTACCACATCCATGGCTACGTTGTTGCTGTAGGTGCGTATAAACTTGCCAGCACGATAGGTAAACGGTATGCCTATGTCCTCGGTGGTCTCGATGGTATATTTAAATACGGTATTGTTATTTTCGTCGGTAACGATGTAGAGTTTCACCACGTGTGAGCCTGCCTTACGGTTCCAGTTGATGTTGTTTGTTGCATCGGTAGCGGTGGTGGCGCCCTCTTCGGTATAGGTCAAGAAGTTGGGATCATAGGGCTCGCAGCTGTGGCCAGAGAGGTTCTTGTTGTTGCTCTTTGCCATCTTGCTCTCGTCATCTGTAGCGTCTTCATACCAGTTGTATGCCTGTGAGTGGTTGCCTACGAAGCGGAAACCGCCTTCATAATTGTCTTTGGTGGTCTCGATGGTTATCTTATAGCAACGCTCGTTGGCATCGTATGTCATCTCGGCGGCTGTCGAAGCCCAGTTCCATGAACCATCGGCGTTGGTGGTGCCAGGAATGGCGTCGCCTACCAATGTAATGGTGTTGGGGTAGTCTATCTTATCTGCATCGCCCAGAATACTGAAACTTCCTGACATGCCGTATGAACCTTCTGCACTGGCCAAGTCGTTGTCGCCACGGTTGGGGTTATACTCTATTTCTTTCATACCGTCAAGCTTGAGGGTGAACGAAGGCTGGTTAGGACTCAGCTTGTTTTTATACGTTGATCCATCGTTGCCCAAGAAGAATAGTTTGTCGTGTGTACCCGAGTTGTCCTTAATGGTCTTAGTTACGTGGATGCTAGGGGTGGCTTTCACCGCTTGTGTATATTGTGCTGCTTGTTTTTGCGCATCGTTTACCACATAACCTAAAATATAGTAGCCGTTCGTGCCGTTAAAGTGTATGAAGGCATTTGTGTTGTTGTCGAATCTATCTTCTTTACGCTTGTCATAGATAGGTTGTGCGGTGGCATCGTAACTGGTGCTCAGCAGATAGGCTACGCGTGTGTTGTAGTCGTGTTTGATGGTCCATTTGGTGGGGGTGCCATCGGCAATTGTAAAGCTTATGGTGTACATGCCATCGTCGTCGATATCTTTGTCATCGTTACGAGTGGTGAGACTCCAGTAGGGGCTGTTCTCTGAAAGCTCGTCTGAGCCTGTCAGGGCACCCGTTACGCTGCCATCTGTCTTGGGGTGCTGGTTGCTTATGCTCGACGTAGTAGCATCGGTGGGGCCGTAAACCTTCATATTGCCAGCATCGTCAGCGGCCAAAATCTGCATCTTGGCGGTAAGGCAAGCGGGAATGTCGATGGTGTAAGTACCTTCTTTGTTCTGATCAAACTTAAAATAATGACGATAATAATTAATGTTGTCGCCATCGGGGCCTGGGGTTATATCTGCTTTATTATAAGGTGAGAAGAAGTTGCCCACAAGATAATAACCTGCAGGGGGAGCCGTAATTTCGCCAGAGGGGCCTGGGGTGGGAGGGGTTACAGGGTTTTTGGGGGTTATGCTTTTCTTTATTTGTTTAACCCATACATTTCTTGCTGGCTTATCATTTTCGGGAAGATTTACATAAATCTCCAATTTCTCGTATGTGTCTTTAAAACCTGTTATCTTCCATGCTTTACCAGTGCCATAGAAAGGACTGTCGTCTGAGCCATACGAAGGATACAACGTATATTTAGTACCTTCAAGATCTAAGACATTTCCGTCTTTATCTTCGGTGTAAGGCTGTAAACTTGTGTTCCAATCATTCACTTTAATTCTGAAAAAGAATGGATCGTCAGAAACGTTGGTTACCTCAAGTTTGTACGTTGTGCCTTCAACAAGGGTAAATTTAGGGCCATTTTTTTCCCATTTACATACTTTTCCGTTTACTGTGCTGTTTGTTTCCAGATAAACGTTCAAATCTGCCATGACATTCGTCGAGAAGGCGAATAGGGCCATGACGGTCATTAAGAAAGTTAAGAATCTTTTCATATTGGTTCTATTTATTATTATGTTAAGTTTGTTGTTTCTATTATATTGGGTATGGCCTGAGCTATTTGGATTTTACTATTGTATGTAGTCTGACGTTTCTCGGCTTTTATCTGAAAGCTAAGGCGTTACCGTTTTATTGGTTGTGGTTTATTAGTTCTTTTAAATCTGCGTGCAAAATTAGTAGTTTTCACTATACGCTTGATATACATCTATCAGAAAAGTGATGGAAATGGCATGCAAACGTTTGCAACTTCTGTTGCATTTCTGTTAAAATGCTGTTACAGCCTTGTTGTTAATCAATATTGATACTTTGAACAGCATGTCATAAACCTATGCGTTAATGAACGTCGCCAAGGGCGGCGAATGTTCATAACAGCTGGTGAAGAGAGCGTAGCGAACGTAACCTGCTGCTAATAAATAAGATGTATAGCGTCCTCGAAGAGGGCGAACAGTGCTGGATATCATTCTTTTTCATGTCTATTGTAAAAAATACCTAAGAATATTTTGCGGCATAAATAATAATATATATCTTTGCGGCGTAATAATTACACAAGATAAAGATATGGAAGAGAAAATGTATCAATATAAGTATCCGCACCCCGCTGTAACAACCGACTGTGTGATATTTGGCTTCGATGGCACCAAGCTGCAAGTGCTGCTGATAGAAAGAGCACTTGAACCCTATAAAGGACGATGGGCCTTTCCGGGCGGCTTCTTGAAAATGGACGAGAGCGCCGAGCAAGGGGCCCGACGCGAACTGATGGAAGAAACGGGCATGGTGGCCGAATATATTGAGCAGTTTCATGCTTTTTCTGACCCTAACCGCGACCCTCGCGAGCGCGTTATCACCATTGCCTATTATGCCTTGTGCAAAATTCAGGAGGTAAAGGGCGGCGACGATGCGGCAAAGGCTAAATGGTTTGGGCTTGACGAGATACCGCAACTGGCTTTCGACCACGACCGCATACTGCGTCATGCGCTGTCGGTGCTGCGCGAACGGCTGCACTTCCGACCTATCGGCTTCGATTTGCTGCCCGAGAAATTTACGATGAAAGAGCTGCAACTGCTGTATGAGGCCATTCTCGGCATAAAGTTTGATCGCGCCAACTTCTCAAAAAAGATGCTGCACTTCGACCTGCTGATAAAACTCGACGAAACGGTATGGCCTACGCCTAAACGCGAGGCTAACCTATACCGCTTTAATAAAGAAAGCTATGATGAATTGAAACAAAAGGGTTTCCGACTGGAGTTTTAAACTACATAAATATGTCCCTTTTTAAAGTGAACTCAATAAAAAATAATAACACTTACTTAGAATGAAAAACTTGTTGATGGCCGCTGCCGTGGGTGACATTGCTGGCAGCGCATACGAAGGACGTGCACACCGCACGAAAGATTATAACGCCGTGAAAATGTTTTCGTCAAGAGCGCATTTTACCGACGACACCGTGCTAACCTTTGCCTGTGCCGAAGCCTTTTTGAAGGGTAAAGACATGGCCGACAACCTGTGGATGTGTGCCAATCAGCACCGACACGCTGGCTATGGCCACAGGTTTAAACAGTGGATAACCGACCACGACCATGAACCCTATGGCAGCATGGGAAATGGGTCGGCCATGCGATGCAGCGCAGCGGGATGGCTGGCTCGTAACGAGGACGAATGTATTGACCTGGCCACGCAAACGGCAGCACCCACACATAACCACCCCGAAGGCATTAAAGGGGCGGTGGCTACGGCGCTCACCATCTTCTACCTGAAAAACGGAAAGGATAAAGACTTTGTGCGCACAAACGTGCTGGACAAATATTGCACCTTCTGGAGCGGAAAGTGTTACGACGATATTCACGACACTTACTCGTTCTTCTCAAATAGTCCGGCTACGGTGGGGCCCGCCATCCTAAGCTTCATCGCATCAACCGATTATGTCGACTGCCTTCGACTGGCCATCTCGCTCGGGGGCGACTCTGACACGCTGGCCGCCATCGCAGGACCTATGGCCTATGCCTACTATAAAGAAATGCCCGACCCGTTGGTGTATCAGGCCTTAAAATCGCTGCCCGACTGGATGCAACGCACAAACGCTGCCTTCGACCAGCGCTGCGAAGAGATTGGCGCCTTGGGGTAACACGGGGTGGGGCATCGTTATAAGAAAGTTCGTCTCGTGCTTGGGGAAAAAGCTATTTCACGTTATGAACCATTATGAACTTGTTTCGTATCACCCCTTTTCGTACTTTTGCATCTGTAAACAAACGCCATGAATGGTTTTGTTATGTAACTTTAAAAAACAAATATTATGGAAAAGAATGTAAACGAGAAAAACCCGTTTGAAGAGTTTGTAAAAGAGCACTATGTGAGTGGCGAACCCACTGAGGACCCTGCTGACGAAGCCGCCAACGACTTCCTCTTAAACCAAAGTCTGAAAGAGCAAGAAGAGGAGGCTGAACTGCAAGCTTACCTCGACCGCTTACAGGCTGAACGAGAAAAAAGAGAAAACGAGCTTTTGTGTCCGCTTGACGATTAAAAAGAACAAGCAACGTTGGGTGCTGGAGGACGGGGCACGGAGACCACCGTCCTACTTGAAGATACCCTTTTGTATTGCTGGAGGACGAGGCACGTTTAAGGGAAAAGGGAAAAGTGAAGAGTGAAAAATCCATGTGGTTAGCAAGGCAAACCATAGTAGGACGGTGGCCTCTGTGCCCCGTCCTCCCGACATTAGTAATAGGTAATAAATTTGTGAGGTTATCTATTTAGAATTGTTGGGTGCTGGAGGACGGGGCGCGGAGACCACCGTCCTACTTTTGAGGGCGCATTCGTTTAGCTAAAATACTTGCAATATTGTATTATTGAATTGTTAAAACACAATATTATTATATGAGCCCCGATACAACATTATTTTTTTCTGTTTGCATAGTAGAGTGCGGCACCGATGGCGGTGCAGAACTCGGCGTATTTGGGTATGTAGAATTTTACGCCGTACAGCTTCTCGGTGGCGGGGAACACGCGGTTGCACAGGGGCAGAAGGGTGAGGTTGCCAATCATGACAAACTGTTTGATGCCTGAGCCCAGCGACGATAGTATTGATGCGCTGCAGATGCTTTGCAACACCATCCAGATGAGGCCGATGGCGATGTCTTCTCGTGAGGCATTGCTGTTAGCGTTTCCGTATAGCGAGGCGATGGCATCCATGGGCAGACCTGGCAGCGGACTGGCACTGATGTCTTTAATGAGCACGTTGATGTGCGATACGTCGCCTTTTTCGGCCAGTTCGGCCACTTGGCGTATGTCGTCGGTCTTGAGCAGCAGTCGAGATAGACCTTGCAGCGTGCCACCGCCTATGCCTATGCCTCCGATGTGTTTGATGTCGTCGCCATCGCATTTTACGATAGAGGTGCCTGTGCCCATGCTCACCACCATCATGCGGTCGAGGTTGGTCTCAAAGCGTGCTCCCAGTCCATCGGCAATAAACTCTTCGGCCTTCTCGGTGGGCAGACCGTAGATAGGTTCGTTGATGTAGGCACTGCCCACGCCCGTTAGCATGACGCGCTCAATGTCTTGCAGCTGTATTTTGTTTTCAAACAGAAACTTGCCGAAGGCGCCATACAGCGATGTGATGGGGTCGGTGGCTTTGATGCGTATGGGCGAGAGAATAGTTCCGCCGTTTACGATGCCTACTATCTTTGTTGTGCTGATGCCAACGTCAATACCAATGATGATGCCCATTTTCTTTTTTTCGTATTTATGGTTACGGTGTGCAAAGTTACAACTATTATTGCAAGAAACTGATAGATTGTGTAAGAATGTTACTTTTTGTTTTTTCCATGCACATACCTTTTTTATTGTCCTATATTGGCGCTGCCATCGTTGTAGGTGTAGTGGTTAACGGTCCACTCGGCATCTACTAATATATTGAATGAGGCGCGTGCGCCGTCGGCCGACTCGCCAAAGAATTTGCCTTCATAATAAGAGATATTGTTGCAGGCGATGGGCACCTTCTTAAATTCGCGCACAAAGATGGCATTGTCGTTTTTGTCGAGTGCCGACACCGTTATAGCAAGCTCTTTGCTATCAGACCGCGGAAAGGTGAACACGTCGTACGAGGCAGTGCCCTTATAAGCTTGCGTTAATACGGTGCGTTTTTCGGTTTGCTTCGAGTTAACGCAACCCTTGCCCGTAAGGGCGTTGAAGGTGCTGCTGCCGCCTGTATAATAAAACTGCATGGTCTTTATCTCGGTAGGGGTGGCATCGTTTGTTTGCAGCCTGAACATGGCCACGGCACGTTTCAGCACCAGTGAGAAGTTGCACTTGTTGCTCACCTCAATTTCTTGGCAGCAATAAAACGTGTCGGTAAGCTTTCCGCCAAAGGTTATCTTGTCGGGCTTGGTCATCACGGGCTTGGTAGTGCCGTTATGCCCTATTACCACTACCGTATAGGTTCCCTTTTCCAGCTGTAGAGAGGCTTGCCCGAAGTTGTCGTCAGAGGCGCTTTGCGACACCTCGCCCACCTTGTTTTTGCTATCATCATATACCGCCAGCACCACATGGCTGCACACATCTTTCAGTGGTGTGCCCTGTTGCGCTGTGGCGCGCATGGGGGCGAGGGCTTTTGCCGGGGCGTCGGCCTCGTTGTCATAGCTGGCAGACTCTACGCCAGTAATGTTAAAGCCTATGCTGATGCCCTGATTTGTGTCACCGCCTGTGTTGCCACCGCCACCGCCTGTTGTGGGCGTGTCGTCATTGTCGGTGGGCGAGTAGGGGTTATCGCAAGCCGTAAACAAGAGGGTGGAGGAGAGGAGAAGAGAGCAGAGAAAGCTAAATGAAAACGTGTGCCGACGAAGGCAGACCAATAAGAGGTGCGACATAGATATGAAAAGTTTTTTTCAGTGAGATGTTGTGGAGGAAGAAGAGGATGATGCTGTAGAGGAAGAAGTGGATGATGAAATGGTGGATGAGGCTGACGTGTTAGGCGGCCGACGCTCGCACTTGATGAGTAGCAGGCCGATGCCCGTCCATACCAGTTCGCGCAGACGCACGATGAGGGCTACGAAGATGCCAGTTGATGCCGTCATGCCCAGTGCGGCTGCCGACATCAAGAAGCCGCCTTCGCGTCCGCCCAGTTGCAGCGGTATGAAGAACAGCATATTGGCAAACAGCGAGGTGAAGGCCAATATAAGTATGCACTGCACATACGTTACGTGTGGCGTGAGCACCAAGATGGTAAAATATATTTCGGCTGCCGAGCCTATGCGGCAGAGTAGCTCAAGCACAACGGCTGATACCAGTGTGCGCTTGTTTTGGTGGTGCAAGGCAGCCACCTGATGGTCGATGGTAAGCAACTGTTCGTGGTGGCTATCAGCAAAAGCCCGCACACGTTTACCCACCCATGGTAGGTGCAACAGCCATGTTGCCAGGCGCAGAGCTATGCCCTTTTTATAGCCCGCCATAAAGAACCACAAGCCTGCCAGACAGAATAGTGCCCCAGCTGCTGCTACGCTGACGGTAGCCCCTGTATGTCGGCCCCATACAACAAAGAGCACGATGGAGAGCAACCAAAACCAAAAGTGGCTGAAGATGTGAGTCATTACATACAGTATGACCGACGACGAGGCCCTTTCGGTGCCGATAAGTGGCAACAGCGACATGATGCGATAAGGCTCGCCTCCCATCAGTCCGCCAGGTGTGGCATAGTTGAGGGCGAAGCCCGACACCGTAATCTTATACAGCCATACCCTCGGCACCTTTACTCTTCCGCCCGCCTGTATGATAACATACCATGCAGCCGTGTTAAAGATGTATAGTAGCGCCCACAGGGCCAGTACCGCCGCAAACCAATAGCCAGCATGGCTTACGGCAGTGCACACCTCGGCAAAGTTGAGCTGTGCCACCATGATGGCCAGCACCGCTACGCCGAAGATGAAGAAACCGTTTTGGTATTTTCTGCTCATCCCTCAGCGTTATCGCTCTTTGCAGCGTCGCGCACCTTGCCGTCGCGTGCGGGCTTAAAGGCGCCATCATGTTTCTTGGGTATAGCAAAGCGCACCTTTTCGCTCTCGTCGCGTCGCTCGTGGTAGAGCTTGGGCAGTGGGTTCTCCATGGGTTCGTCATATTCGGCACGATGGCGAAAAATGTCGATAGCATTGAAGATGGCGTGGCGAAAGCTCTGCTCGTCTACGGTCCCCTGTCCTGCCAGCGCATACAGTGGTGTTATCATAGGTGTGGTGCATACCAAGGGCAAACCTGCAATATAGCATACGCCCTCGTAGGGCATGAGCGAGCGGAAGGGCACGGTGCCCTGATCGTCGTACATGGCCAAGACGGTGTCGAAGGCATCATAATAGTCAGACCCGAAGAAGTCTTCAGCGGGATAAGGCCCGAAGGCGTTCACACCATCGGCCTCCAGCTGTGCAATGGCTGGTTCAATGATGTTTTTCTCTTCGTCGCCCTTGCCATCGCTGTTTAGCGCCAGCAAGGCTATGCGTGGGTTTGACAGCCGAAAGTCGCGGCGCTGACTTTTATCCAGTGCCTTCACCATGTTAACGATAGCCTCGGTTGAGAGCTTTGCGGGCACATCTTTAATATCGGCCCCCGATGCCTGTACGGCCACGTTCATGCGGTCAGACAGCATCAAGGTAAAAGCTTTGCAGCCATCGCCCACACAGGTTTCAATATAGTTGGGCAGCCCCAAGAAAGGATATTTGTCGTCGTTAATATTCTCGGTGCACAGCGGGCACGATACCAGCACATCAAAGGCACCATCGCGAAAGTCGGTCATGGCGCGGTCAAGGGCGCGCAGGGCCGCCATACCCGATTCGGGTGTCAGGGTGCCCAGGTCTACCTTTACATCATCGTCAAAGCAGGGCAGCAAGTTTAGTTTGCCCTCATGCGCCTCGTGCGCCTCGTTTATGATTGTAAAGTTAGCCTGCATGTCAAGCGCCTTGCGGTGGTAGGCAGCTATCTTGGGCGACCCATAAACAATGGGCGTACATAGCTCCAGCATTTCGGGCTCGGCAAAGGTTTTAAAGATAAGTTCGTATCCTACGCCGTTCGTGTCGCCGTGCGTAATGGCCACGCGTATTTTTCTGTTTTCCATAACAATATATAAAAGTTTAAAGTTTCGCATGCCTTTAGCATGCTGATAGTAAACAAGTTCTTGCTTAGGCAAGCGGCAAAGCCGAGCGGACGAGCTGTTTGCTTTTACAGCTCAAAACTCTTTATGACAACTTTGATAAGTGTAGAACATCAGTCTTGGTTTGCATTCTGATGTCGAGTCAGCTCAATGGTTTTGGCCGTGCTTAGCAGCCCACAGGCAGCAAAGATGTCTTGGCCGCGACTGGCACGTATGGTGGTAAACACGCCATGATTGGTAAGATAGTCGCGAAAACATTCCATCTTCTTCTCGTCGGCGCCATGCAGGTCAATGCCAGGTATCTGGTGAAACCTGATGAGGTTTACCCGACACTCCAGCCCGCTCACCAGCTTCACAATCTCCTTGGCATGGGTGGTGCTGTCGTTCACCCCGCCAAACACGATATATTCAAACGAGAGGCGGCGCTGATGCGTGAAGTCGTATTGGCGCAACAGGTCTACCACGCTGGTTATCGACATGCCTTTCTCGGCAGGCATCAGCTGTGCGCGCTGCTCGGGTATGGCCGAGTGCATACTAATGGCCACGTGGCAGAGGCTCTCATCAAGAAAGCGCTGCAGCTTGTTCTTCACGCCCACCGTGCTCACCGTGATGCGTTTTGGGCTCCAGGCATAGCCATAGCTTGCGGTCAGCACCTCGGTGGCGCGCAGCACATTGTCAAGGTTATCCATAGGCTCGCCTTGCCCCATAAACACTATGTTTGTAAGGCGCTGGCGCTCGTGCAGCGAGTATATCTGGTTCAGTATGTCGGTGGCCGTGAGGCTTCCCTCAAATCCCTGCTTGCCGGTTTGGCAGAACAGGCAGTTCATCTTGCAGCCCACCTGCGACGAAACGCACAGCGTGGCCCTATCTTTATAGGGTATAAACACTGTTTCAACGTGTTTGCCCGTGGCCGTGTGAAAGAGATATTTTATGGTG